>LOER01000015.1 GCA_001515945.1 Desulfitibacter sp. BRH_c19 | reverse complement strand
GCCAAGTAAAAGTACAAGACGAAGTAGAAATTGTAGGATTAACCGAACAACCAAGAAAGACAGTAGTAACAGGAGTAGAGATGTTCCGCAAGCTACTAGACTATGCAGAAGCAGGAGACAATGTAGGCTGCTTACTAAGAGGAGTAGACAGAAAAGAAATTGAAAGAGGTCAAGTACTAGCAAAGCCTGGCTCAATTAAGCCCTTAACAAAGTTTAGTTCAGAAGTATACGTTCTAAGTAAAGAAGAAGGTGGAAGACATACACCATTTTTCTCAGGATATAGGCCACAGTTTTACTTCAGAACAACAGACGTAACAGGAATTATTGCTTTACCAGAAGGCGTAGAAATGGTAATGCCTGGAGACAATATCAAAATGGATATCTCCTTGATTACTCCAATTGCTATTGAACCAGGATTAAGGTTTGCAATTAGAGAAGGCGGCAGAACTGTTGGTGCTGGTGTTGTTTCTGAAATAAGCGAGTAAAAACAAGCGCTAATGTTAAAAATAGCTTAAGCAGAATGAATCTTTTAGTCTACTGAATTAACCTTATGCGATTGCATAATAAAAATAGGTAATAAAAATTGCATAAATAACAAAATACTTATTGTTGACACCATTTTCTATTTGTGATAAATTAGGAAAGGTACTGATTTTGTACGTATAGTTATAGATTTAGGGGGTGTCTTAATTGAGAGTGGATGTTACTTTAGCATGTACTGAATGTAAGCGACGTAATTATATAACCAAGAAAAACAAAAAAAATGATCCAGATAGAATGGAATTCAAAAAATATTGCTCTTTTTGTAAAACACATACAGAGCATAAAGAAACAAAGTAATTAGATGTAATTTTTTGCTATTAGTAGTCACGAACAAAAGATTAATAGTTTTGACTACTAAGATATATACCTTTATATACGGTATTAGAAAGTGAGGCTATAAAGCGTGAAGACTGCTCCAAAGTCACAGAAAAAGGTTAAGTTTACTGAAAAAATAGTAAAGTTTTTCAAGGGCGTTTGGTCTGAACTTAAGAAAGTTCATTGGCCAACCAAGAAGGAAATTGTTACTTATACGTCAGTTGTATTAGGAGCTGTAGCTATGGTAGCGGTTCTAATATGGATAGTAGATTCAGCTTTTTCTTTTGTGTTAAGTTTTATACTATAAAGAACTGGAGTTTATAAATATTGTCACAAGGCAATATTTAGAACTTTCGATGCGTCAAAAGACTTGGCGCCCTAACGGGTTGGTGCTTGTTGTCTAAAATGCAACGTCCTGTTGCATAGTCGACATTGGAACGGCCTGTTCGGCAGTCGTCTAAAATGTAGTGTCCTCTACATAGCCGACATTAAAACGTCCTGTTCGTCATATGCATTGAAAAAGCTCAATGCTAGGACTACTGGCGAAAGCCAAGTTTTCTTATGTAAAAAAGGGGGATTGTTTCCCAATGGCAATGGAAAATATGCCGGAGAAGGGTTGGTATGTTGTACATACCTACTCCGGTTATGAGAACAAGGTGAAAGCAAACCTTGAAAAAAGAGTAGATTCTATGAATATGGGAGATAAAATCTACCGTGTTTTAGTACCTGTGGAAGAAGAAATTCAAATAAAGGACGGCAAGAAGAAGACCTCCCTTAAAAAAATATATCCTGGGTATGTTCTTGTTGAAATGCAAATAACAGAGGACTCTTGGTATGTTGTTAGGAATACCCCTGGCGTTACTGGGTTTGTTGGGTCTGGAACAAAACCAATTCCACTTCAAGAAGAGGAAATAAGGAAAATATTCAAATATATGGGCGTGGAAGAAAGAAAGCCTAAGGTTGACTTTAAGCTTCATGAAAGTGTCAGGGTTACAGGTGGTCCATTTGAAAACTTCATAGGAACTATTGAAGAAATTCATCCCCACAAGGGTAAGCTTAAGGTTAATGTTTCGATGTTCGGCAGAGAGACACCTGTTGAATTAGATTTTGGTCAAGTAGTAAAAATGTAGATTATATAGATACAATATTTATTCCATTAAAGGAGGTGTGGCATAATGGCAAAGAAAGTAATTGGTCTTGTGAAATTGCAAATCCCTGCAGGTAAAGCTAATCCAGCACCACCCGTTGGTCCTGCTTTAGGTCAGCATGGTGTTAATATAATGGCTTTTTGTAAAGATTTTAACGAAAAGACGGCTAGCCAAATGGGTTTAATTATTCCTATAGAACTTACAGTTTTTGAAGATAGATCCTTTACGTTTATTTTAAAGACTCCCCCTGCTGCTGTACTTTTGAAAAAAGCTGCAGGAATAGATAAAGGTTCTGGTGAACCGAATCGTAACAAAGTTGCTAAAGTTCCTAAGGACAAGGTAAGAGAAATAGCTGAACTTAAAATGAAGGACTTAAATGCAGCAAGTATCGAAGCAGCCATGAGAATGGTTGAAGGAACAGCTAGAAGTATGGGAATTGAAATCGTGTAAGCTTTTAAGTCTGGATTCTGTATTCGATTTATAATAAGTGGGAGGATTATATCCGTTAATACCACAAGGAGGTTATGTAAATGCCAAAGCATGGTAAAAAATATCAAGACGTTTCAAAATTAATTGAAAGTGGTAAATTTTATGAGCCAGAGGAAGCATTTGAATTAATTAAAAAGACTGCTACTGCAAAGTTTGATGAAACTGTAGAGGTAACAATTAAACTGGGAGTTGACCCACGTCACGCTGACCAGCAGGTTCGTGGTACTGTCGTACTTCCACATGGAACAGGTAAAACAGTAAGAGTTTTAGTTTTTGCTAAAGGCGAAAAAGTAATTGAGGCAGAAAAAGCCGGTGCAGATTATGTTGGTGCAGAAGATTTAACTGAAAAAATACAGGGTGGATGGTTAGAATTTGACGTTGCCATAGCAACTCCAGATATGATGGGTACTGTTGGTAAACTTGGTAGAGTGTTAGGTCCCAGGGGATTAATGCCAAATCCAAAGGCTGGTACTGTTACTTTTGATGTTGGAAGAGCAGTTCAAGAAAGTAAAGCTGGTAGAATAGAGTATAGGGTAGATAAGGCTGGCTCTATTCACGCACCTCTTGGCAAAGTATCCTTTGATCATAATAAATTATATGAGAACTTTGATGCTTTAGTTAGTGCGTTAGTTAAGGCAAAACCAGCAGCTTCTAAAGGTCAATACCTCAGACAAATATACATCTCTGCAACAATGGGTCCTGGTGTGCCTATTAGCCCTCAAAAAGCAGTTAAGAAATAATATTTGACAGATAACAAAGGTTATGTTAATATTTCTTTTGTTAAATATAAATGAATATTAGCAATGTTACTGTAGACAGTAGGTGCCCTGTGGCTTAATTTCCTACCGAGGTATGTTGATAAACATCAATGAATGTAATTATTAGTGTTTAGCCAACCCCTGCATGTCTGCAGGGGTTGTTTATATTTAAGAGGCAAGAGGCAAGGAGTAAGAAGCAAGAGGCAAGACAATCAAGTATTATCCTGCTTCTTTAAATCATGCATCTTGCATCATGTAAAGAGGAGGTGTACAAGGGATGAATAAACAGCGTAGGGTAAAGGAACAAACTGTTCAAGAGATTACGGAGAAACTGCAAAATTCCATGACGGCTGTAATAACAGACTATAGGGGTTTAAATGTTGCTCAGGCTACTAAGTTGAGAAATGAGCTTAGAGAAGTCAACGTTGAATATAAGGTTCTAAAAAATACCCTTACAAAGATAGCTGCCCAGAATATGGGATTAGAAGAGCTTAAACAGTATCTTGATGGACCAACTGCAATTGCTTTTAGTACTGAAGACCCAGTTGCCCCAGCTAAGGTGTTGGCTCAATTTTCCAAGAATAATAAGGCTCTTGAAATTAAGGGTGGCGTGTTAGAAGGCAAAGTAGTATCACTAGATCAGATTATTGCTCTGGCAGAACTACCTTCAAGAGAGGAACTGCTTGCTCAGGTTGTAAGAGGAATGCAATCGCCACTTGTTGGCATGGCAAATGTTCTTTCAGGACCATTGCGTAATATGGTAAATGTCCTGGATGCAGTTAGAAAGGAAAAAGAAGTACAAGCATAATAGTAGCAATTTTAAAGAGATAAAATAAAATAAACACATATTCTAAGGAGGATAATTAAAATGAGTAAAACACAAGAAATTTTAGAAGCGGTTAAAGGTATGACCGTTTTAGAACTATCAGAATTAGTTAAGGCTTTTGAGGAAGAATTTGGGGTGAGTGCCGCTGCTCCAGTTGCAATGGCAGCTGCGCCTGCTGCTGCGGAAGCTGCAGAAGAAGAACAAACTGAATTTGATGTAATTCTAAAAGGCCCTGGTGAAAAGAAGATCAACGTTATCAAAGCAGTTCGTGAGATTACTGGTCTTGGTTTAAAAGAGGCTAAGGAATTAGTTGATAAAGCTCCAAATCCTGTTAAAGAAGGAATTGGTAAAGAAGAAGCAGAAACACTTAAGAATAAGCTAGAAGAAGCTGGAGCTTCAGTAGAAGTTAAGTAATTTTTGATATACATTAAAGTAAAAAGACATCCAAAAATGGGTGTCTTTTTGCTTGACAATATTTATGTGTTCTGATAGTATTAAAAAATGCGTTAGTGACTGTTATGATTTGGAAAATTGCATAATATGGTTAGTAGAATATAATTTTTATGTATTTACAAATACTGAATAATAGAGGTATATATAGGTTAAAATACATAGATAAGGGATAAATGTGTAAAATAAGCGAGGTTAATACAGACCTTGCTTTTACTGCTTGCCATATTTCAAATATGGAATTCTATTTGTAATAAAATTGTTTTTGTAACATTATTATATGTTGCTGAAAAAACCATGGGGGTGAAGATTTAATGGCTTATCCCGTCAAGGTAGGGAAAAGAGAAAGATGGACTTACTCTAAAATTGATGAAGTCATGGAAATGCCAGACCTAATTGAAATTCAGAAAAATTCGTACAACTGGTTTATTCAAGAAGGTTTACGGGAGATGTTTCAAGATATTTCTCCTATTCAAGACTTTACTGGCAACTTGATTTTAGAATTTATTGATTATTCTTTGGGTGAACCGAAGTATGATGTAGATTCTTGTAAGGAAAGGGACATGACATTTGCAGCACCATTAAGGGTTAAAGTTAGACTTATTAATAAAGAAACAGGCGAAGTTAAGGAACAAGAAGTCTTTATGGGTGACTTTCCATTAATGACAGAGCAAGGAACCTTCATCATAAATGGTGCAGAAAGGGTTATAGTAAGCCAGTTAGTTAGATCTCCGGGTGTGTATTTCAGCGAAACGATCGACCCAAGTGGGATTAAGATATGTGGTGGTACTATTATCCCAAACAGGGGTGCATGGCTAGAATTCGAATCAGATTTAAATGAAAATATTTTTGTGCGGATAGATAGAACACGAAAAATACCGGTTACAGTTTTGTTAAGGGCTTTGGGCCTTAGTACTAATAATAAAATTTTAACTGAATACGACAACGACCCACGTATTCAATTGACATTAGAAAAAGACAATACAGAATCAGAAGGAGAGGCACTTGTAGAGATTTATAAAAGGTTAAGACCTGGTGAACCTCCTACGGTAGATAGTGCTAGGTCCTTACTAGAAACTTTATTCTTTGACTCCAAAAGATATGACCTTGGAAATGTGGGTAGATACAAAATAAATAAAAAGCTTAAGCATGATGTTTTATTTGCCGAGAATGAGACAGGAGATAAGGAATATATTAGACATCTTACTGTTAAAGATATCACGTCAGCTATAAAACATCTTCTAAAAGTATTAAATGGCGAGATACCAGCTGATGATATTGATCATTTAGGCAATAGAAGACTTAGGTCTGTTGGAGAACTATTACAGAATCAGTTTAGAATTGGGTTGTCAAGGATGGAACGAGTGATAAGGGAGCGGATGACTATTCAGGATGTGGAAGTAATTACTCCACAGGCATTGATAAACATTCGTCCTGCTGTAGCTGCTATTAAAGAGTTTTTTGGAAGCAGTCAGCTATCCCAATTTATGGATCAGACGAATCCGCTAGCTGAGTTAACACATAAGAGAAGATTAAGTGCACTTGGACCTGGTGGTTTAAGTAGAGAGAGAGCGGGATTTGAGGTTCGAGATGTACACCATTCCCACTATGGTAGGATATGCCCCATTGAGACGCCAGAAGGTCCTAATATTGGTCTTATTGGTTCATTAAGTACTTACGCAAAAATAAATGAGTTCGGTTTCATGGAAGCTCCTTATAGAAAAGTGGATAAGGAAAATGGAATAGTAACAGACGAAATACATTATTTAGATGCTGACGAAGAGGATTTATATGTTGTTGGCCAGGCTAACACTCCAGTTGACCCTGAGACCGGCAAGATTTTAACTACTAAAGTAAATGCAAGATGGGGACATGAGATAGTAATGATTGACACAGAAAGAGTCGACTACATGGATGTTACTCCTAAACAGGTGTGGAGTATAGCTACTGCTTTAATTCCATTCCTTGAGCACGATGACGCTAACAGGGCATTAATGGGAGCTAACATGCAGAGGCAGGCTGTACCTTTATTAAAGACAAGTGCCCCTGTAGTTGGAACAGGAATGGAGTGGAAAAGTGCAAGGGACTCTGGTGTAGTAATTCTTGCCAAAAACTCTGGTGTAGTTCAAAGGGTTGTTGGAAACAATATTGCTGTATTAAATGATGCGGGGACTGTGGATCAGTATAAACTAAAGAAATTTGAACGATCTAATCAAGGTACCTGCATTAACCAAAAACCTATTGTGAAGTCTGGTCAAAGAGTAGAAAAGGGTGAAATCATCGCTGATGGACCTTCTACAGACATGGGAGAGCTAGCATTAGGTAAAAATATATTAGTAGCATTTATGACATGGGAAGGTTACAACTATGAGGATGCTATTCTGATAAGTGAAAAGCTTGTAAAAGAGGATGTATTTACTTCTATACATATAGAAGAATATGAGTGTGACGCTAGGGATACAAAGCTAGGTCCGGAAGAGATTACTAGGGATATACCTAATATTGGTGATGATGTATTAAAAGATTTAGATGAAAGAGGTATTATTCGCACAGGTGCTGAGGTGAGACCAGGAGATATCCTTGTTGGTAAAGTTACGCCTAAAGGTGAAACAGAACTTACTGCAGAGGAAAGGCTATTGAGGGCAATATTTGGTGAAAAGGCGCGAGAGGTAAGGGATACCTCTTTAAGAGTACCTCATGGAGAAGCAGGAAAGATAGTAGATGTAAAGGTTTTCTCCAGAGAAAATGGTGATGAGTTAGCACCTGGTGTAAATCAACTTGTCAGAGTATATGTGGCCCAAAAAAGAAAGATTTCCCAAGGCGATAAAATGGCAGGGCGACATGGTAATAAAGGTGTTATCTCAAGAATTCTACCCGAAGAAGATATGCCCTTTATGCCAGATGGTACACCAATACAGATTGTACTAAATCCTTTAGGGGTGCCATCTAGAATGAATATTGGTCAGGTTTTGGAAACCCACATTGGTTTAGCGGCATCAGCTCTAGGACTCCATATTGCTACTCCAGTATTTGATGGAGCTAGTGAACATGATATAGAGGAGCTTCTGGAAAAGGCTGGACTTCCAAAAACGGGCCAGACTAGACTGTATGATGGCAGGACTGGTAGACCTTTTGATAGAGAAATAACTGTTGGTTACATGTATATGTTAAAGCTTGCGCACCTTGTGGATGATAAAATTCATGCACGCTCAACAGGTCCTTACTCTTTAGTTACCCAACAGCCACTTGGTGGTAAGGCTCAGTTTGGTGGTCAAAGATTTGGTGAAATGGAAGTATGGGCATTAGAGGCATATGGAGCCGCTTATACCCTGCAAGAAATTTTAACTGTCAAATCAGATGATGTGGTTGGAAGGGTTAAAACATATGAAGCTATCGTCAAAGGTGAAAATGTACCTGAACCTGGTGTTCCTGAATCCTTTAAAGTATTGATAAAAGAACTTCAAAGCTTAGGTCTGGATGTAAAAGTACTAGGAGAAGCGAACCAAGAAATAGAAATAAAAGAAGATGATGAAGATATTAGTGAAACTGCCAAGGAATTGGGTATTGACATACAAGTTAAGGATACTGATAAAGAAGATACTGCTGTGGAAATTGATGAAGATACAGAAGAAGAAGATTTTGACATAACTGATATTGATGACTTTAATGTTGATACTGATGATAGTGATACTGATGAGGATAGCGTTGATAGTGATGATAGTGATGATGAGGATATTAATTACTAATCTTCCAGTTACCCAATAAAACAGAAGGGAGAGAGGCCCTTGATAGATGTTAATAATTTTGAAAGAATGAGAATTGGATTAGCATCCCCTGAACAGATTCGTGCATGGTCTAGTGGAGAGGTCAAAAAGCCAGAAACAATTAATTATCGTACTCTTAAACCGGAGAGGGAAGGACTGTTTTGTGAAAAGATATTTGGTCCCACTAGAGATTGGGAATGTCATTGTGGAAAATACAAAAGGGTACGTTATAAGGGAATTGTCTGCGATCGATGCGGAGTTGAGGTAACACGTTCTAAGGTTCGAAGAGAGAGACTTGGGCATATTGAATTGGCGGCTCCTGTTTCTCATATCTGGTATTTTAAAGGGATACCCAGTAGAATGGGGCTTCTTCTGGATATGTCTCCTAGATCTTTAGAAAAGGTACTATATTTTGTTTCATATATTGTTACTAATCCCGGAGATACACCCTTAATGAAAAAGCAGCTCTTAACTGAAACAGAGTATAGGGAATATAGAGACAAATATGGTTCAAAATTTCAATCTAACATGGGTGCAGAGGCTGTCAAGAAACTTTTAGAAAATATGGATCTTGATCAACTTGCGATTGAACTAAGAAAAGAATTAAAGGAAACAAGTGGCCAAAGAAAAATTAGGGCAATTAGAAGATTAGAAGTAGTAGAAGCGTTCAAACATTCAGGGAATAGACCCGATTGGATGATAATGGATGTTCTACCTGTAATTCCGCCTGAATTACGACCAATGGTTCAATTAGATGGCGGCAGATTTGCTACTTCAGATTTAAATGATCTATACAGAAGAGTTATAAATAGAAATAATCGTCTAAAAAGGTTATTAGATCTTGGAGCTCCTGACATAATAGTTAGGAATGAAAAAAGGATGCTTCAAGAAGCTGTAGATGCACTTATAGACAATGGTAGAAGGGGAAGGCCTGTAACAGGCCCAGGAAACCGTCCTCTAAAATCCCTATCAGATATGTTAAAGGGAAAGCAAGGTCGTTTTCGTCAGAACCTTCTTGGCAAAAGGGTTGATTATTCAGGGCGTTCTGTAATCGTGGTAGGTCCTGAACTGAAGATGTATGAGTGTGGATTGCCAAAAGAAATGGCACTTGAGCTATTTAAGCCTTTTGTGATGAAAAAACTTGTAGATAATGGATCTGTTCATAATATTAAAAGTGCTAAAAGAATGGTGGAGAGGTTAAGACCTGAGGTTTGGGATGTATTAGAGGAGGTTATTACTGATCACCCTGTCTTACTAAATAGAGCTCCCACCTTACACCGCTTGGGAATTCAGGCATTTCAACCTGTACTTGTTGATGGAAGAGCTTTGCAGATACATCCTTTGGTCTGTACTGCATACAATGCAGACTTTGATGGGGACCAGATGGCTGTTCACGTACCACTTTCTGCTGAAGCACAGACTGAGGCAAGGGTATTGATGCTTTCAAGCCATAACATATTAAATCCAAAAGATGGAAACCCAGTTGTTACTCCTACTCAAGATATGGTCTTGGGAATGTACTATTTAACCCAAGAAAAAGAAGGAGCAAAGGGAGAAGGCAAAATTTTCAGCAGTATTGAGGAAGCCAGTCTTGCTTATGACCAAGGAGTAGTTGAACTTCATGCAAAAGTAAAGACAAAAATCAATGGTAAATTGATAGAGACAACATTAGGTAGAATGATATTTAATTATGGAGTTCCGATACCAGAAGAACTTGGTTACAAGAACATAGTTATAGATAAAAAGCAACTAGGACAAATAGTTGGTGAATGCTATGAAAAAATTGGTGTATCTCGCACATCAATAATGTTGGATGGATTAAAGAGGATTGGATTTAACTATTCAACTAAGGCGGGTATTACTGTTGGTGTAAAAGACTTGGATATTCCAAGCCACAAAACAGCAATACTAGAAGCAACAGATAAGAAAGTGGAAAATGTTGAGCTTCAATACCGTAGAGGGCTAATAACTGAAGAGGAAAGATATCAAAAAGTTATCGGCTTATGGAATGAAGCTACAGATGATGTTACCAAAGGATTAATGGAAACACTTGATAAATTTAATTCAGTTTATATGATGGCAAACTCAGGTGCGAGGGGTAATATCCAACAGATAAGACAGTTAGCTGGTATGAGAGGATTAATGGCTGATCCATCTGGCCGAATTATTGACTTACCCATTAAAGCGAACTTTAGAGAGGGACTTACAGTTTTAGAATACTTTATTTCTACTCACGGTGCTAGGAAGGGTCTAGCTGACACAGCTTTAAGGACTGCAGACTCCGGTTATCTAACTAGAAGACTTGTTGATGTTTCCCAGGATGTAATAGTTCGGGAAGCAGACTGTGGTACTGAAATGGGATTTGAGGTTATTGAGATAAATGAGGGCGGCCAAGTCATTGAGCCTTTATCAGAAAGACTCACAGGAAGATTTTCTCTTGAAGAAGTCTATCATCCCAAAACAGGAGAAATAATTGTTGGTACTAATGAAAGAATTACCGATAGCAGTACAGCTAAAATCATTGATGCCAAAATCAAGTCTGTAAAAATACGTTCAGTACTTGCATGCAAGACACGTAATGGTGTATGTGCAACCTGCTATGGGCGAAACTTAGCAACTGGAAAACCAGTAGAAATTGGTGAGGCTGTGGGTATCATTGCTGCCCAATCCATTGGTGAGCCAGGTACTCAGCTTACAATGCGTACCTTCCATACAGGGGGTGTTGCGGGAGATGATATTACTCAAGGTTTACCAAGAATAGAAGAATTATTTGAAGGACGTAAACCTAAAGGGCAAGCTGTAATTGCTGAGAATACCGGTACAGCAAGTATTTCTGAAGTTAAAGGAAGAAGAGAAATAACAGTTTCTCAAGGAGAAGAAAAACAGGCTTATGCAGTTCCCTTCGGTTCTAGGGTAAACGTTCAAGAAGGTGATTTTGTTGAGCCGGGTGATGAACTTACCGATGGATCAGTAAACCCACACGATATGCTTAAAGTAAAAGGCGCAAAGGGAGTTCATGCTTATCTTTTAAGAGAAGTGCAAAAGGTTTACAGGCTACAAGGTGTTGATATTAATGATAAACACATTGAGATTATTGTTAGGCAGATGCTTAAGAAAGTAAAAATCGAAGACGCTGGAGATACACACTTGCTTCCTGGTAGTCTAATAGACCGATTTGACTTTGAAGATGCAAATAACTTAGTTATCGCCGAAGATGGAGTGCCAGCTACTGCGAAGACTGTTTTATTAGGAATTACCAAGGCGTCATTAGCGACAGACTCCTTCCTATCAGCAGCTTCTTTCCAGGAAACTACTAGGGTACTGACTGAAGCAGCTATAAAGGGTAAAATAGATCCACTACTTGGTCTAAAAGAGAATGTTATTATTGGAAAGTTAATTCCTGCTGGAACAGGTATGGTCAGATACCAAGAAAGTGATGTTATAGTGGAAGAAGTGGAAAATGTTGATGACACAATTATTGGTGTTGACAGCACTATATGATAATGATATTATACATGAGTGTGTAATCCGCTTAGACATATAAGGGGGTCTGCGACGATGCTTCCAGAAGAAAAGCTGAAGCAGGCAAAAAAAGTATTTATAGGTACCAAGCAGACCAAGAAAGCCATAGAAAAGGAAGAAGTTCAGTTGGTTTTTGTGGCCTGTGATGCAGAAAAACGGGTCACAGAACCGCTACTTAAACTTTGTGAAGAAAAGGGAATAGAAGTTGTTTCAGTAGCTACGATGCAAGAACTAGGCCGTTTATGCGGGATTGAAGTTGGATCAGCAGCGGCGGCAATTGTTCAATAATGTTTTAAGTTTTCTAGGAAGGAGGTGTAGTAAGTGCCTACGTTTCAACAATTAGTTAGAAAAGGTAGAGAAGTGGTGGAAAAGAAGTCTACAGCACCAGCTTTGAGGAATTCTCCTCAAAAAAGGGGGGTCTGTACTAGGGTGTATACTACTACTCCCAAAAAACCTAACTCAGCATTGAGAAAGGTTGCTAGGGTGAGGCTAACAAATGGTATAGAAGTAACTGCATATATACCAGGTATTGGACATAACCTTCAGGAACACTCAGTAGTTTTGGTTAGAGGGGGTAGGATAAAGGATCTTCCCGGTGTGAGATATCACATAGTAAGAGGTTCTTTAGATACTGCTGGAGTAAGTGAAAGAAAACAAAGCAGGTCAAAGTATGGTACAAAGAGACCAAAGAAATAATAATTTAAATTTAAAAAATTATTTACTAAAAGTGGGTTTTAAATCTAATTCTAACATCCCACTTCCAACATCCCATTAGTAAAGGAGGGTAATGGATGCCACGTAGAGGTTATATACCAAAACGAAAAGTTTTACCTGATCCAAAATATAAGAGTGTTAGGTTAACGAAATTTATAAACCAGATTATGTTAGATGGTAAGAAAGGTACTGCTGAAGCTCTTGTTTATGGCGCATTAGATACCATAAAAGAGAGAACAGGTAGAGATCCAATAGAAGTATTTGAAGAAGCTATTAAAAATGTAATGCCGGTATTAGAAGTTAAGGCAAGACGTGTAGGTGGTGCTAACTACCAGGTCCCAATTGAAGTTCGTCCAGATAGACGACAAACATTAGCAATCCGCTGGATTACTAATTACACACGTCAAAGAGGCGGAAAGTCTATGGGAGAAAAACTAGCTAATGAATTAATTGATGCAGCCAATAATACAGGTAGTTCGATTAAGAAAAAGGAAGATACTCACAAAATGGCTGAAGCTAACAAAGCTTTTGCTCATTATAGATGGTAAGAACTTAGGTTGCCGGTACACTAGCCGCCGCCTCAGCAAGATGGTGGTTGGAAGTTTGAAGTTAGGGGTCAACCATTAGATGGAATTGGCTAGGCTAATTCTTGCAGTAGTCCGACATCTAACATCTGCTATCTGACAGCTGAAATAAGAGAGGTGAAAGAAAATGGCGAAACAATTCCCATTAAATAATACAAGAAATATAGGTATCATGGCCCATATTGATGCTGGAAAAACAACTACTACAGAACGCATCTTATTTTATACAGGGAAAGTACACAAGCTTGGGGAAGTTCATGATGGTGCCGCAACCATGGATTGGATGATTCAAGAGCAAGAAAGAGGTATCACAATAACTTCTGCTGCTACAACGTGCATATGGAAGGATCATACAATTAATATTATAGACACACCAGGCCACGTTGACTTCACGGTAGAGGTTGAGAGATCCTTAAGGGTTTTAGATGGTGCAGTAGCTGTGTTTTGTTCAGTAGGTGGCGTAGAGCCCCAGTCAGAAACAGTTTGGAGACAGGCTGATAAGTATGGTGTGCCTAGAATAGCCTATATTAATAAAATGGATAGAATAGGTGCCGACTTTGCAAACGGAGTCGACATGATTAGAAATCGACTAGCTGCCAATGCTGTGCCCTTACAACTGCCCATTGGTTCAGAAGAGAATTTTAAGGGTTATGTTGATTTGGTTAGGCAAAAAGCAATTATTTATGTTGATGATCTGGGTACAAAGAGTGATGAAAGTGAAATCCCAGAAGAAATGATGGAAGAGGTAAAAATTTACAGAGAAAAACTCATTGAAGCTGTTTCTGAAAGTGATGATGAGTTAATGATGAAGTATTTAGAGGGCGAAGAGCTTTCTGTAGAAGAGATTAAAAGAGGTATCCGCAAGGCAACAATTGCAGTAAAGATTATACCAACTTTTTGTGGATCTTCTTTTAAGAATAAAGGTGTTCAAGCGTTGCTTGATGGGGTGGTTGATTATTTACCATCACCTGTAGATGTCCCTCCAATTAGGGGTTACAACCCGGATAAAGATATGGAGGAAGTTCGCAAGTCTGATGATAGCGAGTCCTTTTCAGCACTAGCATTCAAAATCATGACAGATCCATATGTAGGAAAACTTGGCTTTTTTAGAGTTTACTCAGGTGTACTAAAATCTGGTTCATATGTTTATAATGCCACCAAGGGCAAGAAGGAAAGAGTTGGAAGACTTTTAAAAATGCATGCTAATCATAGAGAAGAGGTTCCCGAAGTGTCCACAGGCGATATCGCTGCGGCGGTTGGATTGAGGGACACATCAACTGGGGATACTTTATGTGATGAGAAGAGTCCAATAATTTTAGAATCAATGGTGTTCCCTGAACCAGTTATTGATGTAGCAATTGAACCTAAGACCAAGCAGGATCAAGAGAAGATGGGCATAGTTTTACAAAAACTATCTGAAGAAGATCCTACCTTTAGAGTTCATACTGATACAGAAACAGGTCAGGTTATCATTTCTGGTATGGGAGAATTACATCTGGAAATTATCTGTGATAGACTTCTTAGAGAATTTAAAGTTGATGCTAATGTAGGAAAACCACAGGTTGCATATAAAGAAACAATTCGCAATTCTGTGAAGGTCGAAGGCAAGTATGTACGCCAATCTGGTGGTAGGGGACAATACGGACACGTTGTGGTTGAGTTTGCACCTCTTGAAGAAGTTCAAGGATATGTATTTGAAAGTAAAATTGTAGGTGGAACTATACCCAAGGAGTATATCTCTCCTGTAGACGCTGGAATTAGAGAGGCTATGGAAAATGGTGTTCTAGCAGGTTATCCTACTATTGATATTAAAGCTACATTAGTAGATGGCTCATTCCATGATGTGGATTCTTCTGAAATGGCTTTCAAAATAGCGGGCTCTCTGGCCTTCAAGAATGCAGTTCCTAAAGCTAGCCCATGTCTACTTGAACCTGTAATGAAAGTGGAAGTAGTTATACCGGATGAATATTTAGGTGATGTAATTGGTGACATGAGTGGAAGACGGGGCAGAGTTGAAGGTATGGAGCCAAGAGCTGGAGGGCAGGTTGTAAGAGGATTTGTGCCTTTAGCAGAAATGTTTGGTTATGCCACAGATTTAAGATCAAAGACTCAGGGTAGAGGCGTATATGTGATGCAGTTTGATCATTATTCAGAAGTACCCAAAAACATTGCAGATGAGATTATTACCAAAAGGCAAGGCGGAGTAGCCTAATAATTAGAATAAGTAATATAAGGAGGATTTTAGAAATGGCGAAGAAGAAATTTGAGAGGAACAAACCTCACGTTAACGTAGGAACAATCGGTCACGTTGACCATGGTAAGACAACATTAACAGCAGCAATGACAACTTGTTTATCAAAGACAGGTGGAGCAGTAGCAACAGCATACGATCAGATTGACAATGCACCAGAAGAAAGAGAAAGAGGAATTACAATCAGTACAGCACACGTAGAATACGAAACACCAAACAGACACTATGCACACGTAGACTGTCCAGGACACGCTGACTATGTAAAGAACATGATTACAGGAGCAGCTCAGATGGATGGAGCTATACTAGTAGTAAGTGCAGCAGATGGACCAATGCCACAGACAAGAGAACACATTTTACTAGCACGTCAAGTAGGAGTTCCTTATATAGTAGTATTCCTAAACAAAGCAGACATGGTAGATGATGAAGAATTAATGGAACTAGTAGAAATGGAAGTAAGAGAATTACTAACTGAATACGAGTTTCCTGGTGATGACATTCCAGTAGTATCTGGATCAGCATTAAAAGCATTAGAATGCGGATGTGGAGAAGCAAGCTGTGAATGGTGCAGCAAGATAAATGACTTAATGGATGCAGTAGACAGCTATGTACCAACTCCAGAAAGAGACAAAGATAAGCCATTCTTGATGCCAATAGAAGATGTATTTAGTATTACAGGCCGTGGAACAGTAGCAACAGGAAGAGTAGA
>LOER01000014.1 GCA_001515945.1 Desulfitibacter sp. BRH_c19 | reverse complement strand
GTTCTTGTTCTCCACCAACAAAGGCTTGTGCCATTTCAATGAGGTATTTAACATTTTCACCTTCATATGGCTGTACCCAAATATGCTTTTTAGAGTTTTCTAAAACTACTCTTAATGTATGGATGTCTACTGTTTCTCCAGGTACTTCTTTTGGTGTTGTGGATGGTAGACATACAAAATCTATATTATCCATGCAGTTTGTAAGTCTCACCCATTCTTTTACATCTTCAAGTGTGATATTACGATAATCATGGTCTGCTGATAGGTATGTCATTCCTCCAGTATTTGTTCTTGTATAAAAACTTCCTGTTGGATGTGGATATTCCATGTCATATTTTGGGTCTATCCCTGCTAACTTAAATTCCTTAGGAACGCTTTTTAGGGCTTCATCAATTATATGCTTTGGGAAACGTACATTGGTACCATTTACTTCCGCACCTGCTTCTTTTAATAGTCCTAATACTTCCTGGTGGCTAATAATTACCCCTTTCTTTGATAATAATTCTTCAATTCTTTCCTTCATAAACTCTACTTCATTATTGCTTAGAATCTTTGTGCTTAGTTTAGTCATTTTTACCTCCTAGTTTTTTGCGAAGTGTTATGTCTGTGCACTTGAGTGCCTCTATACTTAACGATGCAAATACCATGCCATATTTATCGGTTGCAAGCATCATCGCTTCAACTGTCAGGTACTAGAAAGTCACAAAAAAGACCACCGATTAACGGGGCCTTAAAAAAAGTATCTATGTATTTCACCTATGAAATGTTTTAGTCTCTAATTTAACTAAAAGTTATAAAATGCTTACTATTCTAAAGATTTTAAAAACATTGCAAATGCGAAACCTTTCGTTTCACGCTTGCAAGTTATGTTGAGAGATCTTTCTCCATAATGTAGTAGTACTTATTCCTAATATTTTAGCAGCTTCTTTCTTTTTATATTTAACCTGTTCTAAAACAGCTTTTATGGTGTTTCTTTCTGTTTCTGTCAAAATCTCCTCTAATGTTTGACCATACATGGCTCTTTTATTAATCTGAGGCTCAATACCTTTATCACTACGACTAATGTATGGCGGCAAATGTTGAACCCTTATACGTGATTCATTAATTTTCACGATATTAATAGCATGCTCAATACAATTTTGCAATTCCCTTACATTACCGGGCCAATTATATATCTGTAGTATATCTAATACTTCTTTGTCAGCTTCTAATATATATTTTCCCAGTAATGAATTATATTTCTTAATGAAGTGATTAACTAAAAAAGGTACATCAGTAGACCTCATCCTAAGAGCAGGGACATTTAACTGTAAAACATTTAACCGAAAGTAGAGATCACTACGAAATTTTTCCTTGTCAACCATATCAGCTAAATCTTTATTGGTAGAAGCAATTACTCTCACATTTACCCGTATGGGCTTTTTTCCCCCAATTCTAGTTACTTCCCTTTCTTGTAAAACTCGTAAAAGCTTAGTTTGTAAGTTCTGCTCCATTTCACTAATTTCATCAAGAAAAATCGTACCTCCATCTGCCTGTTCAAAAGCACCTGGGGTTCCACCCTTTTTAGCACCTGTAAAAGCCCCTTCAACATAACCAAACAAGTTACTTTCTATTAAGGATGAGGGTAAAGCCCCACAATTTAGAGCTATAAAAGGATTATTCCTTCTTACACTATCATTATGAATAGACTGAGCAAATAATTCTTTTCCCGTACCTGTTTCCCCATAAATCAAAATTGTTGACGTACTATCAACTACATTCTTTGCTAGGGAGATAGCTTGTTGAATTTGAGGTGATTGCCCAATAATATCCGAAAAATTATAGCGTGCGTATTGAAATTTCTTTACTTCATCATATAACTTTTGGTTTTTTCTAACAGCAAGTTCATTATTAAATCCTATTCCATATTCTCTGGTAATAGGAATTCTTACAGCCATGGCACCTTCGTAAGAAAAAGATTCACCTATTACAGGCTCTTGCAGTTCCATAGCTTGTTTAGCGGCATTGCTGACTTTATTTAAATAATCTTTATTTATAGTGCCATCTGGATTGAAACTTGCTAATCTCTTTCCAGTTTTATCAAAAAGAACAGCTTCTCCTCCAGCAACTCTAGCAATTAATGGAAGGGATTTGTCTATTGCTTCTTTTAAAGTGTTTTCACGATAAATATTTTGACTGTTGCTTGCACAAACAACATAAGGTCCCACAGGAAGAACCCATGCCTTAGCACCTTCTTCTATTTGTGATGGACCAATAAGTGCATTTTGTTTCTCATATCCTTGTTGGGCTAAAGAATACACAGTTCCAGCAAAGTCTTTTACCTCTTTGCCTTTAGAGTTAATAGTTATCAGTCTAATCCCACTACTATTAGTAACAGTAGCATATCCACCAGTAATAGATGCAATTAGTGGCAATGCGTCTATTATTGTTGATAATAGTTTTTTCTCATCCATGTAATCTCCCCATTTCCTTATCTATCTCACAATTATTTTGCCACTCCTACCTATATAATTTACATTATCCTTCATATTTCCGTCAGAAACAACATAAAAAATCAGACTAACAACTTAAGCCTGATTTTATATATACAACTATCCTACTCCCAACCCTCCGCCGACTCTTATAGGAACGGTTGGGTTTTGATTAGATAGATATGCTGCCTGTTCAAGAATCTGCTCGCGGGACGGCGGTATCAGATCCTTTAATGTATAATCCATTTCAAGATGCCTGTAAGTCTCTATACCTAGGCGGTGATAAGCTAACAACTCTATTTCTTTAAGTTTTTTAATAGATCTACTAAATTCCACAGTTTCGGACATGTTTGAATCTGAGTCATTTACACCTGGAATCATGGGAATGCGTACGATTATTTCTAGTTGATATTTAGACTGATCTACTTTTTTAATATTATCTAGGATAAGTGAGTTATCGTACCCGATCAACTGTTTATGAAAATCCTTATCCATATGTTTAATATCAACATATAGGATATTGAGCCAGGGCAGAATTTTTTCGATATTTTCATATGGTACATGAAAGCTGGTCTCAATGGCAGTATGAATTCCAAGTTTCCTGCATTCCTGCAGGACTTTTGAGGCAAACTCGGGTTGAATTAAGGGTTCGCCTCCACTTAAAGTGACCCCACCACCTGAGTGAAAAAAGAAAATTTCATCCTTGGCGATTTCTCGTACTGCCTCCTCCACAGACATTAGGCTGCCATATTGTTTGAAGGCCCTACGAGGACATTTTGCTACACATATAAAACATTTCTTACATTTTGATGGATCAGTAATTACTTTTAGACCACCCTCCAATAATGAAAGGGCCCCCTCGGGGCACGAACGCACACATATTCCACATTCTACGCATAAATCGAAGGCATACCCTTTCTCAAGTTCGAATCGTTGGGACTCAGGAGTCGAACACCAGCGACATCTAAGGGGACACCCCTTGAGGAAGAGTACTGTTCGAAGCCCTTCCCCATCGTGAATGGATGTCCTTTCGATTCTAAGAACAGAACCCATAACCGTTGCATTATCATTCATTAAGATCACCCCACAGAAATACCATGCTGTACTGTGCGCCCGATTATTTCGTCCTGCACATCTTTCCCAAGTTCTACAAAGTAAGCTGTATATCCAGCTACTCTAACTAAAAGTCCTTTATACTCTTCAGGATTTTTTTGGGCACGAATTAATTTCTCCTGATCTATTACATTGAACTGAACATGATAAACTCCTAGGCTGCACATACCCTTTAGCAAGGCCATCATCTGAGTTATTCCGTTTTCTGTTGTCAACATGCTAGGCTCAACTTTCATATTCAAAAGGGTTCCCTGGACGAATCTAGCATGAGGTATATTTGCTACTGACTTCAATACTGAACTAGGACCGTTGAAATCAGTTCCTCCACTAGGGCTTACTCCGTCAGCTAGCGGTTTCCATGCATTACGCCCGGAAGGAAGAGCCCCAACCTCAAGACCAAATGGAGTGTTACCTGACACAGGGAGGATCCCTGGAGTCATAGTACCAAATTTACTATTATACTTTTCAATTTCATCTGCGATAAAGGTAAACATATCTCCAGCGATATCATCCACCATGTGATTGTCATTGCCGTACTTTGGTGCATCAAGACATAGTTTGTGGAGCTCTTCATATCCTTTGAAATCGTTATCTAGTGCTTCTATAAGCTGAGCCATAGTCGCCTGTTTAGTCACATAGACAATATGTCTTACTGCAGCAATACTATTTATAAGATCAGCTACACCTATTAAAATAATTCCATTTCCTGCGTTATATTTGGCACCACCCCAAGCATAGTCCTTTGCCTTTTTAATACACTCTTTAAAGGTTAATGAAAGTGCTGGAGCTGGACGTTTCAGGCCAATTTCATCAATCACATGACTTCCCTTTACAACAGCTCTGGTGGCATAAGCAATGTGCTTCTTAACTGCTGACAGAAAATCTTCATATCTTTTGAAATCAACGGGATTGCCAGTTCTTTCTGAAATATATTTTCCGCTCTTCCTATTTTTACCGTCTAAAAGGGCAAACTCAACCATACTCCCAAGATTAATATCTGCAAGGGCTGTATACTGACGTAGCCTCCCTTCCAGATTGGTTTCCACACATCCACATGGATTCCAGTTGAAGGCTTCCTTCAAAGGAATTCCTTTGTTCATAAGCATCATCATTCCCAAATCGTCATTATGAAAAGCGGGAAATCCCGTTCCGAGACTGATTAATTCTACAACTTTTCTTAAAAAAGAGTTGGGGTTTTTTGCCATGCTATATCGAACTGACAGGGAAGGTTGATATAGCTGCACATCCATTGTAGCCTGAAGGATCATATAGGATAGGTCATTAACAGCGTCTCTCCCAGTATCATCTACTCCTCCAACACAAACATTCTGAAACATAGGATAGCCTGCAGCAAATTCCGCAGTAACAGCATCCTGAAAAAGACATGGTTCGCTGAATTTCACCCAAAGACAGTTAAGAAGCTCTTGTGCTTCTTCAGGAGTGATGCGTCCTGCTTCTATGTCAGCTTTGTAATAAGGCCATAAATACTGGTCCATGCGTCCGGGATTATAACTTGCAGCATTTTGTTCCATAAAGATGCAAATCTGATAAAAATAGAAAGACTGTAAAGCTTCCCGAAAATTTCGCGCTGGATTTGCAGGAACATGACGACAAATCTCTGCTATCTCTAAAAGTTCCTTTTTCCTTTGGCTATCTGTTTCTATCCCAGCCAAACGGTCAGCTTCGGTAGCATAGCGTTCAGCCAACTTTATCATACCATCAGCTACAATCAAAAGAGCATTTAGATAGTAATCCTTTTCGTAATCTCCAGGTTTAGTAATATCAAGTTCAGCTTTTCTTTTCTCAACTACCTTTACAATTCCCGAAACTCCTTCACGAATCAGCCACTCATATCCGGCTGTAGTCTCCCCCCAACCACGAACTGCTTTACGGTCTATGTAGATGACTCCATTATCACGAAGTTCGCGGGTGTCATCAGGAATCTGGGCAAGCCACTCTTCATAGTTGGATTTGCCTTTCCAGTAAGGGCGAATCTCCTCTTCAAAAATCTTTCGGTCTTCAGGTTTCAAATAAAATGGATCGTAATGGCGTTTACTGATAGTCTCTACTTCATCATTCAGAACGGACCAACAAGAATCAGCACATAAAATACCAGCCCGAATCTTACTTCCCGAACAGCCTATGATTAGCTCATCGTCCCCTATGGTAACAGTCTTTTCTAGACACTGCTTACGAAAAGCCTTAGCTTTTCGAACTACAAGTGGCTCCCCCTCAGCTTCACGAAAACCCCCAGTAAGTAATCTTGCATTCTCAAGATCCATCTCCGGACGCGTTTCAAGCACTCTAGTTTTTAGTCTATTTACACGTTCCATGTATTTAGGTTTCTGTGCTGTTTGGGACATATTATCTACACCTCCGTTCAAATCATATAAAAAACTTCCATTGTCCTTTGTTTTTGGAAGCCAATATCTATTATGAAACACAACAACTATATAACACTCCAGCATATACTTGTCAAGTAGAATCTGTGACAGTATGATTTGTAGAATCTGTGACAGTATGATTTGTATAAATTGCAACTTTAATCGCCTAACATATTTTGCCATACCCTGATTTAAAGTTAAGCGACCATACCAATAGTATTGCACCTAAAAATTTAAATAGGATACAAATATGTTGAGTAATTATATATTTGTCTCAATAAATTTATCTATCTCATCACGATATGGCATTGCCGGTGCCGTACCAATCCTAGTTACAGAAAGTGCTGCTAGTGCATTTGCAAATTTTGCAGCCTGAATGATTGATTTTTCTTCTGACAGAGCTGTTACTAGCCCTCCATTAAAAGCATCTCCAGCACCGGTAGTATCCATTACATCCACTTTGTAAGATTCTATTATTTCCTCCATGTCGCCTTCCCTTACCAAGGCACCTTTGGACCCCATAGTTATTACCACATTTTTTACTCCCTTGTTTTGAAGAATTACTGCTGCTCTTTTAGCATCTTCAACAGAGTTTATATCTACTCCCGTCAATATGGATGCTTCTACTTCGTTTGGAGTTAATATATCAATCATTTCAAGAATAGTGTTACTAATCTCTTGAATCGGGGCAGGATTTAGGACAATCTGTACGCCACTTTCATGTGCCCATTTTACACATTGTTCTATAGCATTTACATTAGTTTCCAGTTGAGTAACAAATATATCTGCTTCTTTTATCATTTGTTTAGTCTTACCAAGATCTTCATTGGTAATATTACTGCATGCACCCAGCGTGACCAGTATCGCATTCTCACCAGTTGTATTATCGACCAGTATTAACGCTGCTCCTGTCTGATTGGAGTTGTCCACAAATATATAGTCTGTATTAAACCCTTCCTGCTTGAAGTTGTTTATTGCAGTTTCTCCAAAAGCATCTTTCCCGACCTTTGTTATGATATCTATTTCTGCACCCGCCCTTTTGGCAGCAATTGCCTGGTTTGAACCTTTCCCTCCCGGACCTATTCTAAATGTACTACCTTTTACAGTCTCCCCAGGCTCTGGCAGATGTGGTGCTCTTCCCATAAGATCTATTACAAAACTTCCCATAATAACTATCTTTTTTTTCATTCAGTCACCTCGCAGATTGTCATACTTACTCCTTAAATTGATCCTTTTCTATTCTATCTTGCAAATAAAGCTTAGCTACATATATAATACTTTTAAACCACTATCCACCATGAGCAATTCCCTCACCTAACTGTATTTTTAACTGTATACATATTGGATGAAGTACTATCTCCAGCAGGGTATCCATGTTGTTAATATCCTGCCACTTCTTCCTTGTTAATAAGCTTTATTATGGAACTTGTGCCCAGTCTTACCACTCCTGCGTCAACATAAGTAAAAGCGTCTTCCAATGTTTTGATTCCTCCGGCTGCTTTTATTTTTACATTCTTTCCTATATGTTCCTTGAAAAGAAGGACATCTTTCATTGTTGCACCGTGAGTACCAAAGCCTGTGGAAGTTTTAATAAAATCAGCTCCTGCTTTTGTTACTATACCGCACACCACTTTTTTCTCTTCATCATCAAGGAAGCATGTTTCTACGATTACTTTTAACACCTTGTTTCCTATAGCTTCTTTTATCTCGCTGATCTCCTGGTATATAAGGTCGTACTTCTTATCCTTTAAATGCCCAATATTAATTACCATGTCTATCTCTTGGGCACCATTCAATACAGCATCTTTAGTTTCATATACTTTTACTGCTTTTGTATGATAACCGCATGGAAATCCTATAACCGTACAAACCGGCACCTTATTGCCAA
Source organism: Desulfitibacter sp. BRH_c19 (assembly GCA_001515945.1). Classification (NCBI taxonomy): domain Bacteria; kingdom Bacillati; phylum Bacillota; class Clostridia; order Neomoorellales; family Desulfitibacteraceae; genus Desulfitibacter; species Desulfitibacter sp. BRH_c19. The sequence continues at coordinate 45,866 of LOER01000014.1, read as the reverse complement.
GGTAGTCACTAGCTTGTTTTACGAATGAAGGTGGTAGACATACCGAAGCCACCCCCAAGTCCGCTGCCTCGTCACAGACAGTTTTAATTTCCTCCCATGTGGCTGTAGGTTTTAAACATGTATGGTCAATTGATTTTATAATCTTAGTTTTATCCATTGTTGCCTCCTGATTATAGTTTAACATTAGATTTCTTATAGATTTATATAACTTCTACTCATCTGAAGAAATTGATTTATTGAGCTATATATTATCTTCAACTTTATTTTTCCGTTTGTTTACATAACTAAATACCGTGAACATGATTACTATAAATACATATGGAAATGCCTGAATAAACTGTAATGGTACTGCTGTATTTTGCAGGTAATTTGCCAGAGAGTCACTAAATCCATATATCAACGAACTAAGCAAACCACCTATAGGGTTACTGCCAGACATTGCATCAGTAGCTAATGCTACAAATCCTCTGCCCGAGGTCATGCCTGCTGTGAACATAGATAAATAACCCATTGACAGGAACATACCGCCTAATGCTGAGAGCATGCCACTTAATACCAAGGCAATTGTTTTTGTCTTGTTTATATTTATACCGACTGATTCAGCAGCAGCTTCTGATTCTCCAACCGCCCGTATCCTAGTTCCTAATGGTGTCTTGTATAACAATATGTAAATTACTGCAACCGATATTAGTGCTACATATGTCAAGAGGTTATGCCCTGAAAGTGTACTGCCGATAAAGGGTATATCGCGGATTATAGGAATATTAACAGTAGGGAAAACTGCACTTTTCAAAACCGCACTAACCGATTTATCCCCTGTAATAGTATAGAGGGCAAAAACTGTTCCTCCTGTGGCCGCCAGATTTATTGCTATTGCCGTAATTATTATGTTGGATTTCAATTTTAATGAAAAATAGCTTAGCGCCAGCGTAACCAACACGCCTGACAATAATCCAAAAAACAACCCTAAAAGTAAACTATTCGTAAACGCACTAGCTATAACTCCTACCAGAGCCGCTATTAACATTGTACCTTCAATAGCTATGTTAATTACCCCTGATTTTGAGGCAAGATTAGCTGCTAATGTTGCAAATAAAACAGGTGTTGTACTTCTTATTACCGCAAACCAAAATTCACTTTTTAATAAGATATCCACTTTATCACTCCCTTGCTATTAAAAGATACTGCCTAATTAGCTGTCATTTCTATGCTTTGTTGTGCCAATAATGCCTGTTTTTCTTCCTTTTTCTTTTTTAAGTTATACATAAATCTTTCAGCTGATACTAAGAGTATTATCACGGCTTGTATGATAGCAACTATACTGTTATCAACATGTGTCGCTCTCGACATTATATCTGCACCAACTCTTATATAGGATATAAAGAATGCCGCAAGAGGAATAAATATTGGTTTGGATGAGGCCAGTAAATAGATTAATATACCATCCCATACATATGTCACAGGACTGTTCCAGGTAAACCTTTTGTACATGCCAATCATTTCCACTGCTCCGCCTATCCCGGCTACAATACCACCAATTAGCTGTGAAACTATAATAGTACGTCCAATTTTAATGCCCGAATACCTTGCAAAATTTTTGTTGGACCCTACAAGTTTTATTTCATACCCAAGCTTCGTTTTTTCAATTACTACATAGATAACTATTAGAACTATTATCATTATCAAAAATCCATAATGAATTTGAGTGCCATTTATCATATTACCCAGAGACGCAGTTTCATTGAACCTTACAGAGGCGTATCCTGCTGTTTTATCAAGCAAATATGTGTTAACCACATATATACCCATAAAAAAGAATACAGCGTTTAACATCATTGATGTAACAAATTCATGAGCTCCTGTCTTTTCCCTGATGATCGCAGGTATACTTGTGATAAGTCCACCTATTAGAGCTGCGACGAAAATTATCACAATCTGATGAATAATGTTGGGGAGTTGAATTTTAATACCAATGAATGCAGCTATCACAGCACCGATATAGAATGAGCCATCTGCAGCTATGTTAAACAGCCCGCTTTTAAACATAATATTAATGGCAAGGCCTGTGAATATTAGAGGAATCATTGTCTGTATCACAACAAAGAAATTTCTCTTGGATTGCAATGGCCCTAAAAGCAGTTTTGAGATAGCAGCAACTGGTGTATTACTAAAGATAAAGATAATACAAGATGCTAGCGCAAATGCACATAATACTGCAACTGTTACCCTGACTAAACTATAGTAATCCAGTTTATTCCAAGCACTCTTTAACATTTATCTTAAGCCTCCTTCAACTGATCTTCTATATCCCTTTTAATTCCTAACATATAAAGACCCAGCTCCTCTTCAGTTACTTTTTTAATGTCTTTTATATGGCCAACAACTTTACCTTTATTAAGAACTATTATCCTGTCACTTAAACCTATTAATTCTGTAAGATTAGCAGATACCAGCAGGATAGATCTACCTAGACGCCGCATATTTAATATCTTATCATTTATAAATTCCATTGCTCCAACATCTACACCCCTTGTAGGCTGATTTATAATTATTACTTCCGTATCAACAGAAAACTCTCTGGCAACTACAGCTTTTTGTATGTTTCCTCCTGATAACCCTTTAATAGTTTGTTTAGGACTTGAACATCTAATATCATACTTTTTAACCAACTTCAGACAGTAATCATTTATCCTGTTAAAATCAAGTAATTTCACTTTATTCGTAAACTGTTTATAGACATTGGATATCAGGTTGTCACTTACAGTTAAACCTTCAGCACAGCCGTGCATCATCCTATCTTCCGGGACATGAGAAATACCTAGTTTTCTGCGTTTATCTATACTAATTTTAGATATGTCTTGATTCTTAAACAAAACTTCACCGAATTCTGCATTTATAAGTCCTGTTATAATAGATACAACCTCACTTTGACCATTACCCTCTATCCCTGCTATTCCCAGAACTTCACCATTTTTAAGATTAAATGATAGATTGTCAAGTTTCTTGATATTGAACTTATCTGTATAGGTCAAGTTTTTAATCTCTAATATATTTTTAGTCGGCTTTACATCTTCTTTATCAAATTTAAGTTTTACATCCCTACCTATCATAAGCTTTGATATTTCTTCCCGGCTTAATTCATCAACATTGTAACTTCCCATGCATTTGCCTGATTTCAATACTGTTAATCTGTCACATAGATGTTTGACTTCATCCAGTTTATGCGAAATGAATATGATGGTATGTCCCAACTTTTTAAGGCTTAAAAGTTGTTCAAATAATTCTTCAGTCTCCTGGGGAGTTAGTACCGCTGTTGGTTCATCAAGTATTAATAACTCTGCTCCCCTATATAATGCTTTTAAGATTTCCAGCTTTTGTTTCATACTTACGCTAACATCTCTTACTCTTTTATGTGAATCTATTTTAAGATTATATTTATTGGATATATCCTCTGCAGCCTTTATACAACCCTTTATATCTGTAAAAATTCCCTTTTTCTTTTCTATGCCTAGAGTAAGATTTTCAGCCACCGTCAAAGATGGAACCAGCATAAAGTGCTGATGTACCATACCGATGCCCAGTTTTATTGCATCCTTTGATGATTTAAACGCTGTTTTTTCTCCTTTATAATAAATCTCACCGCTTGTTATCTCCTCAATTCCAAATAACATCTTCATGAGAGTGGTTTTGCCTGATCCATTCTCTCCTACTAATGCATGAATTTCGCCTTTTTTAATACTACAATTAATGTTATAATTGGCCAGTATCCCTCCAGGGTATATTTTTGTTAAGTCCTTGACCTCCAAAATATTTGCCATTATTTCACCTCTTACGCTACATTATCGCTTACTGGTTTAACCATATGAAAAAGCTTGTACACTTCATGATATCAATACAAGCTTTTTACATAGTTACCAGTCAATAATTTTTCAATATACTGGTTATAATTTTCCCATTTCAATCTGAAAATAAATTACTGAACAGAATCAACCATCTTTTTGACTTGTTCTTGGTCTATGTCAAACGCTGATGTAATATTTATTTGACCATCCATTAATTGCTTTTCTGACTCCTCAATTTTCGATATGAAATCAGCATCTACATAGCTTTTGAAGATATCGTTTTTGACTATTCCTATAGCCTCTTCGTTTATGCCTAAAACTTCATATTTTCCAAATGCAAGAGTATCATTTAGATATTTGTTTATGCTATTAATAATTGAATTATCCACTCTTTTTAACGCTGAAGTAACTATGGCACTTTGTTCTTTTCTACCCTCATATAAAGCACTTTGATCAGAATCAACGCCAATTACATATTTACCAATTTCACTTGCTGCTTCAATAGTACCAGTCCCTGAAGCACCTGCTACGCTAAATATTATATCAACATTCATGGAATTAAACTGTGCCAATGCCAATTCTTTTGCCTTGGCAGGATCTGTGAAGCTGCCTACATAAGATACTGCTACTTTGATATCCGGTACTACTGACTGGGCTCCCTCAATATATCCAACCAAAAAATCATTGATTATCGGTGTATTGTCCATTCCACCTACAAAACCTATAGTCTTTGCTTCATTGATACCATTGTTTTTTGATGTTGTCATATAAGCTGCAACCATACCTGCCAGGTAACCTGACTCATTTGCTTTATATCCCATTGAATAAACATTTTCGCAACCATATTTTGCATAATCAACAGGTGAATCAAATAATATGTATTTCTTATCAGGATATATTGGAGCAAGTTCTTCAAGATTTTCTTCCTGATCCCAGGTTCCTGTAATTATCAAATCACTATCACCTTCAGATGCTTCTATCAAAGCATCTTTCCATTTGGTCCTATCCGGTGACATATCAACAACATTAATTTCTATTTTATCTTTAAATTTTTCACCTGCTATTTCTATACCTGTTTTAGAAGAGTCCCAGTAAGACTTATCACCAAATTGAGCACCTAATAAAGTTACTTTTATTTTTTTATCAGGATTATTACCTACAGCCTCATTATTTGACTTTCCACACCCCACAACAAAAGACAAAGTAATAACGATCACTAGCGTCAATATCAATAATCTTTTTTTCACTAATATACCCCCCTTGGATTTCTACGCCAATTCTAATGCTACTTCTATCATTTTAGTAAACGCAACCTGTCTCTCCTCTGCAGAACATGCTTGTCCACTAAACAAGCAGTCAGAGATAGTTACAAGGCACAGTGCGTTTACACCTGCCCTTGCAGCATTCATATATAGTGCTGCTGCCTCCATTTCTCCTGCTAACACCCCCATCTTTCTCCATTTTTCTAAGCTCTCTTCGTCTTCACTATAGAAAACATCTCCAGAAACTATATTACCCACTTTCACATCTATTCCCTTTTCTCTAGCTGTATTTACTGCTTTTTCCAGTAAGCTAAAGCTGGCTATAGGAGCAAATGTTCCTGGAAGTTTATATTGTGATGCATAATTAGAATCTGTACATGCCCCCATTCCGATTACTATATCATGTAGTTTTAAATCCGGCTGGAACGCACCTGCAGAACCTACTCTTATAATATTTTTAACACCATAGAAATGTATGAGCTCATATGAATAAATACCAATAGACGGCATGCCCATACCTGACCCCTGGGCTGATACTCTTTTCCCTTTATAGTATCCTGTATATCCATACATACCTCTTACTGTGTTATATAAAACGGCATCCTTCAAAAATGTTTCTGCTATAAACTTGGCCCTTAGAGGATCTCCAGGCATTAATACTGTCTCTGCTACGTCACCTAGATTAGCATTGTTATGCGGTGTAGGAGTCCTAAAATCCATATTATTTCCTCCTCTTTCCATCTTTTTAATTGCCTCATCATTCTTCCTTTTTCTTAGAATGAGTCTATGCCCTGTTACATAGCTACCGACTTTATGCACCAAGAGGAAAGTAATTTCCAATTGGCTATTAATATTTAATTGCTGCTGAACTATAATAACATTTGTGAAAAATATGTTTTTATATAATTGAATAGCGTGTAAACAAAAAATGAACCAAAATATTTTACTACATGAAAAATAATGTCATAGTTGTTAGCAGGATTTATTCGAACTTATGCTTGCCATGTATTATAAGAAAACGGAGGAACATTTCGCTCTTCAGTATTTACTTTGTTGTCTTCTTTGAGGATCTTAATTAAACGATGTTTATATTCACTATTTGTTTCTTCTTTTTCAGGACTAACTTTGCTTGCCTCCTCTAGAAAGTGTATAAAGTCTCTACCTAGTTCTCTTCCTCTCCTTGTGTGCATATCTAGTGCATAATCAGGTATTACAGGTTTTTTCCCTTGTTCGAACTCCTTTATTATTACGTTTTTTAAACAATCCCCTGAACGTTCTTTCTCACATTGACACAAGTAACGGATAGCATGTACAAAAAAAATAGGTCTATCCCCGTCATTATATGGGAAACTTTTTCGCATCTGATTTAAAGAATTTATAAGCACAGGGGCATTTATATCTCCAAATCCAATATCCTCTACAGAAATGGCCAGAAGCCTTCTCCATAGTTTTTCTTCGAATTCTGGACTTGTAATATACATCTCGTATGCAACTACGACAGCATCCTCTTCTAGGCCTCTTCTTATCGATTTTTGTAATGCTGATATAATTTCATCTCCGGGGATACCATTTCTTGTTATAATATTTCTCCACGGGTCATAGCTCATGAATTTATCCATAATCTCCCTCCATCGTATAAGCTTGTTAAAAACTTTGAATTTTTCAATTATCTCAATGCTTGTATCTAATATCTAGATTTTTGTTTTCTTACTCTAACAATGTCTATTTCTTGATATATTTTTCTGAGCCTCTTAGAATCAAGCATGGTGGCAAAATTACCTTTTTAATTGTTTTATTATCACCCCCCTTTTTATTGAGTCTTTCCATTAAAATATTCATAGCCTCTTCTCCCATTAAGGAAGTAGGCCTTGATACCGTGCTTATATTGAGATTTATTACATTAAATATATATATATCATCAAATCCAACTATAGCCATATCTTGTGGTATTCTTACATTCATTTCGAATAAAGCCTTTATACACCCTATAGTCATCATATTATTCGAAACAAAGATTGCAGAAGGTGGTTCATTCATATTCAGTATTTCTTTCGTCAGATTATATCCGCTTTCAAGCCTGAAATCTCCATAGAACATATATTTTTCATCTTCATGTATGCCATTCATCCCTAATGCCTTTTGATATCCGCTTACCCTATCTCGTCCAGGCTTAGAAGTTATTGGGCCTGCAATAATTGCTATTTTTTCATGCCCTTCTTCTATTAAGGCTTCAACTGCTTGATAAGCACCCTTAATGTTATCCAAAAAAACTGTATCAAAATGTGAGTATTTTATATCCCTATCCAACAGAACTATAGGCACACCCATATTATCCAACTGTACAAGATAATTTCGGTTAAATTCATTCTGATCTGTTGCAGGTGTTATTATAAGCCCCTTTATATTATGTTCCTTAAGCATCTCAAGATATCTTATTTCTTTATCTACATTTTCATTAGTATCACATAGTATGAAATTTAACTCTTCGTTGTCGGCAACTTTATTTATCCCCTTGATAACTTCTCCAAAAAACGGATTTGTAATATCAGGTATAACTACACCAATTATTTTATTTTTATGTTGTTTCTTTGTCTTTTTAGATACAAAATCATGCGAAAAACCTAATTCTTGTACTGCTTTGAGAACCAATTCCTTTGTTTCTGTTTTGACATATCCGGAATTATTCAATACTCTAGATACAGTTGATAGTGAAACACCAGATTTTTGTGCAATATCTCTAATTCTCAATTGTATGTCGCCCTTTCAGTTAAATATTTTCATCTTGTTCTTTACATAGTTTTTATTGAAAATATTTAAACATGTTATTTCATAATTTTCACACTTTATACATAGATAGTATATTTTTTTTTTCAGTCTGTCAATATTTTATTAAAATATTTTCTGAAAATATTTTAATAAAATACACCTGTTTTCATAATTTATTTACCAGTTTATACATCATATATTTCTAAATGGATATCGCGCACCCTTTTGTCAATAATCTTGCACTGCATCTTCCTTTATAGTATTATCAACTTCAAATGCTAAATTTCCTTTAAACTCTTCTATCGAATTCCAATCATAGTATATTTATACTAATTTTATAAATCATAATAAACAGGCAATATTTTCGAAAATATGTATGAAAATTTTCATATATTATAACATTATTTTCATACATATTTTCATATTTTAGCAAGTGGGTTCGATTGATAACAGTACTCAACTGTTTAAAATTACATAACCTGTTTTTGACTGTAGTGAAAAGAAAAAGCTTGAAGTCCCATGTAAATAAGGGGTTTCAAGCTTTTGTGAGTTTTGAAAAAGTGCGTACTTTTTATTTTTTTGTTGCTTTCAAAATTTTTTTCATTTGACGAGTATTTACAATCTGATAGTCTGTGCGAAAACCAAAAGCATCGTGCAAATCATCTGTAAAATCAGTTCTAGTGTAGGTCGGTATATACCCATCACCTTTTATTTCATAAAAATTCATATCCCTTAATTCACCCCATAATTTCATGACATGTATATTTGTTATCAAGCTTCTTTTCTAGCAACCTGTAGATCATTAAAAAAATGAAGCAGGTGGTAAAATGTGCTTTTATTCTATCGTCACGACTTAAATAGACAGGCCTTGCCTTGAACTCGCTTTTCATAATTCTAAAACATTCTTCTATTTCCCAACGCTGTTGATTGACTTTTATTATTTCCCTAGCATGATCCTCAAGGTTGGTACATCCCGCATAAAAGCCATCAAAAGCTTCTTCTTTTGAGATGAGTTCTGCATTTAATACTGTAGATCTCTTTTTCGGCGATTTCTCCATCAGAAGTACAGTTAGTTTTATCAATAAACCGTTTGTAATCATTCTGATTACATTTTTTATTTTGGTAGATTGGTATCTATTGTTTTTTGAGCACGCTCTATTCGAGTAGCGCGAATTTTACGTTGGTAATTTATGTATTTAATGGAATAGGTAACAATTAAATTTTGTTCAAGTCCATTTTCTTTAATCCAACGTTCTTAATAAAATATTTTGTCTATAGCTGTTTTTTCATCGAGTTTAGAAAGATCGTAAGTTTTTGTATCTTAGAAAGATGCCATCCACTTGGGTCAAGAGCCCATGTTTTTAAGTGCGCTTTTAATTTCTTAATGGATTGGGTTGTAATAAATGTTCGGTCACCTTTATTGTTAAATTTTCTATCTTTTTCAGAAGCCAGACCTGCATCTGTACAAACAACAAACTTTGAAAGGTCAAAATCAGATAAGATTTTTTCTTCTAATGGTTTTAAGGTCAGTTGCTCATTCATATTTCCTCTGTTGATATTAAAAGCAAGGGGAATACCATCTCCATCCATAAATAAGCCCATCTGAACAATAGGATTGGGGCGATGTTCTTTAGATGGTCCGTATTGCTTAATGCCATCTTCCTGTTCGATTTCAAAGAAATAATTGGTACAGTCATAGTAAAGAACGTCTTAATATACCATTATACATCCTTAATCCTTTGTCCTCTAACTCAGAACCTAGTACAATTGTTATTTACACTATATCCTTATTGCTGCAGTAACCTAAAAGCCTATTTTGTCCTTATTAACCAGCATACATTCATTGCACTACTGCAAGTTACCAGCCAAGGCCTTCCAAAATGATACCTATAATCTATAGCTATCACCATTAACCTCGAATATCTTATGCTTTATTCTCAGAAGGCTCTTTCTTGAAGTATACTGAGAACATCATGGAAATGGCAAGAACCCCAACGATTAACCCGAGGGAGTAAAGTACAGGAATATGGTAAAATTCAGAGACAAGCATTTTTATTCCAACAAAAACCAGAATAAAGGATAACCCATATTTCAAATATGCGAAAAGATTCATCAAGTCAGCCAACAAAAAATACATTGCCCGTAGACCAAAGATAGCAAAAACATTCGAAGAAAATACAATAAAAGGATCTCTGGTAACGGCTAAGACAGCGGGAATAGAATCCACCGCAAAAACCAGGTCAGCACTTTCAATTAATACCAGAACAAGCAATAATGGTGTGGCACATAACTTTCCGTTTTCCTTTGTAAGAAATTGATCACTACAGAAAGTTTTTGTAACATGCATACACTTTTTCAGGCCACATACCAGCAAGTTATTGTCCAGCTCTACTGGAGGAGCATCCTCATTATTTTTAAGCATTTTTATACCTGTAAATAGAAGTAATGCTCCGAAGATATAAATCATCCAATGAAAAGTATTTAATAGTTCTGCTCCAATGAAGATAATAATAAGCCGCATGATTAGAGCCCCAATAATACCCCATTTGAGAACTCTTGGTTGATATATTTGAGGAACTTTAAAATAAGAAAAAATCAAAATAAATACAAACATATTATCGAAACTTAACGCCCGTTCTATCAAATAGCCTGTAAGAAATTCCGTCCCCCTTTCGGTTCCCATGAATACATATATCAGACCATTAAAGGCAAAGGCTAGGATTGTCCAAGCAATGGTCCAAAACAAACCCTCCTTATAGCCTATAATATGAGATTTTTTATTAAGTACAAACAAATCAAGATATAGCGCCACAACAACAAATATACCAAAGCTAATCCACAGAAGATTAAATTCCACAACAAATCACTCCTTGAAAATAATAAAAACCCTTACTCGAATATACTTATTCAAGCAAAGGTCTTGCACGGACTATTTAATCCGTCAAAGCAGCGGGCCTTTCAGCCGTGTTGACGCCACATTGATTTCTGCTACTCCCCTATTGCGATTTAAATATACCATGTGGACAACCTCCCGTCAAGGGACAAGGAGGCTGTGTCCCTGTGCTTACTGCGCCAAACTTTCAGATAGCAGTTTTTTATCGACACCTATAAGTCTAGCTCAAAGGATTATGAATTTCTGCAATATTACCCTCTTACTCATGGTCCCTCTACTGGAAAAATCTTGCCTGGATTTAATATTCCATTCGGATCAAGGCTGTCTTTAATCTTTTTCATATACTCCAAACTATCCTTACCAATTTGTTGTATTATGAATGAGGATTTCATGTTACCAATTCCATGTTCACCACTTAGTGTTCCTCCTAAGCTAAGGGCTACCTTAAATATTTCTTCTATGGCCTTTTCCACTCGTTCCATTTCTTCAGAATCTCTTTGATCGGCAATAATATTCGGATGTAGATTTCCATCACCCGCGTGACCATAGATAAATAGATTTAATTTATACTTCTGCCTAATTTCTTGTAAACACTTGATCATTTCCGGTACTTGAGCACGTGGAACGGTTGCATCTTCTGAGATTTTTGTGGGCTTAATTTTTACTATTGCAGAAGAAAGACTTTTTCTAGCCTTCCAAAGCTTTTGTCTCTCTTCCTCCGAGTTAGCAATTACAACCCTTCTAGCTTTCAGGTTTGCACAAATATCGGCAATGATCTTTGCTTCTTCATCTATAACCGATTGATTACCATCAACTTCTATTAATAATACAGCGTCTGCATCTAAAGGTAATCCACTTGGAGCATATTTTTCCGCACAAGCAATTGTTAGTGAATCCATAATCTCTAGGGTCGCTGGCGTTACTCCTAATCTGGGAATTGTCACTATCGCTTCTCCCGCTTTATTAAGGTCATCAAACACAACAAGTAAAGTCTTTACAGCCTTTGGCTTAGGAATGAGACGCAAGAATGCTTTTGTAATCACACCAAGTGTACCTTCTGAACCAATCATCAGGCGCGTTAAGTCATATCCCGTTACATTTTTTAAAGTTTTGCCACCGGTAGCTATTATTTCCCCCGTTGGAGTAACCAGCTCAAGCCCTAGCACATAATCTTTTGTGACACCATATTTAAGCCCTCTTGGGCCACCAGCACATTCAGCGATATTTCCTCCTATTGTGCATGTTGATGAACTAGCTGGGTCGGGAGGATAGAAAAGCCCTAACTTTTCTACTTCTAAATGAATATTTCCAGTAGTTACTCCCGCCTCCACTACTGCTACCATGTTGTTACAATCAATTTCTAAAACCCTATTCATTTTAACTAATGACAAAGCTATTCCACCTAAAACCGGGAGGGAGCCTCCACTAAGTCCTGTAGCAGCACCTCTAGGGTAAACTGGTATTAGCTCACGGTTAGCTAACTTTAATATTTCTGCGACTTGTTCAGTTTGCATTGGTAGTACTACAACTTCAGGTAAGTAGGATTTAAATGTTACGTCATAGCTGTAAGTAGTTCTTTCTTCTAAAGTATCAAGTACATTATCTGATCCTACAATGCCTTTTAGTTCCTTAATTATTTGTGGATTCAATTCCTCACTCCCCATTTCCCGGTTCCAATAGTCTGCTTGGACATTAACTTGATATAGGCTCATTAATAAAAGTTATTCGTGAAAACCTGCCATTTTCCTACTAGGTTTTTATTCTAATTTACAAAGCTAAATGAGATGAATAGGTATTAACCGCAGATTGTGTCCTAATCAGTAACAGTTTGTGAACATTTAGTGAAGTCTATTTATTTATAGAAAATATTTAGTACAATACAATTAGTTACCCTGACTCAGTAACTAGTAAGTATTAGGCACCAAACTCAACTTCCTTTAATTCTAAAGCACCACCCTCGGGGAAACCGTAGTGGTGCTTTAGATATTATCACCCTGAGAGGAGAATTATAGTTATGAAAGAACTATTTTCCATAGGCCCATTTACAGTACATTTCTTTGGCTTAATGATTGCTGTAGCAATAATAATTGGCCTGCTAGTAGCTTTAAGAGAGGCTAGAAGAAAGAACCTCGACGAAGATAAGATATTTAACTTACTATTATATACACTTTTAGGCGGTTTTCTTGGTGCCAGACTAGTTTATGTATTCATTTATAATCCAGGATACTATTTAGCTAACCCAATTGACATATTATTTGTACATGAAGGTGGGTTATCAATTCATGGTGGTATCGCTGGAGGTATCTTAACAGGTGTTCTTTATGCAAGGATAGCAAAACTTCCATTATGGAAAACATCCGATGCTATTATTCCTGCCTTGATTCTAGGTCAAGCAATAGGAAGAGTAGGTTGCGATGTCTTTGGGGTTCCAATGGTAAACCAATATTTCTGGGGAGTTGAGGTTGAAAACACAATTCTTCACCCCGCACAAGTCTATGAATTCATACTGAACTTCTTGCTTTTCGGATACCTTTGGTTAAAGAGGTTAAATCAACAATATGATGGGCAGCTTTTAGTCCATTATTTACTGGTTTTTCCTGTGATCAGAGCCATAGTAGAATTATTTAGAACTAATCCTGAATTTTTGGGTGCTGTAAGTGTAGCCCATTTAATGAGCGTTGTTTTTATAATTTCGGGTTTAGGACTTAGAAGTATACTAATTAAAAATTCATCTCATCCTGCCAAATCTATAGGAATTAAGAATACTGACATTTTGAAGACAACATTTGTAACATTAATACTAATATCTATCTCATTGGTTATCTTCTATGTAGTTCAAGGCTAGATAAAATGTGTACAAATCATAAAAGTTTCACATTCTCATTCAAAATAATTCACAATTTTGTTATAGACTAGCAGTAAAAGAGGAGGCATATATAAATGGAATTGTTAAGTAAATATCTACCAATAATTTTTATTTTAGGAATATTATATATGATGATGCGAGGTGGAGGCTGCTGCGGAGGCCATAACAATTCTCACGATCAGTCTCAAAAAGATAATAACAACCACAACGAAAAGAAGAGCTGTCATTAGATATTATAAAAAAAATAATGAAACTATTTAATTACAACAAAAGGATTCTAAACTGGAATAGTATAGAATCCTTTTATTCTTTGCTATGATATCCTGCAACAGCCTATATTTGCGTGCCTACTGTTTATTGATCTATACTTCTAAATCTAGGGCATCTAAAGCTTCAATAAGCATCATTTTGGGGGTCAATCCTATAAAGCCTCTAACTAAATCTCCTTCTGGGCTAATTATATACGTTGCTGGATGCATTCCTTCGTCAAATGCTTCCTTAAACTTCTTTACTTTATGATCGTCTTTGTTTACTTCTACCTCAATATACTCATAGTTTAGAATATTACCATATTCTTCTTTTATTTCAGCCATCACGGGCTTCATTTCTTCACATGGCATTCATACTTTTTCTGGAGTAGGATCTGTATATATAAAAACTATAGTATACTTTCCATTATTCTCCATTAATTCAGAAAAGTTAAGCTTGTTATCTTCATCTAAGATGTTCCTATAAAAATAAGTCCCCAAAAAGCCTAATAATACTATTCCAACTAATAATAGAATAAGTGTTTGGCTTTTTTTGTCTTTTAAATTTTTTATAGCCATATAAACCTTCCTTTCTGGTTTTTGTTGGAATATCCATTTAAATGGTTCTGTTGATTTTATCAAGGAAATTATTATAATACACAAATGTGATGAGAATGTGTATTATATTTAACATCTAAGATGAGCCTAAAAATGTATGTCACATTAATAATATTCACAAAAAGTTCAAAGCTATGTCACCTGTAGTACACAAAACTTCATTATAATAAGAGCACTAACAAATCCAACCTCTTGTATCTTGGTATCCAAGATACACCCTTTATCCTCATGGGTAAAGGGTGTTTTTTTGCTCAATGTTACAAAAGCCATGGTTACTTACTCCAGAAATCAAATATAATAACAATAATCCTGTCCCGATTCCTGCAGCTTTTGAAACTCCTGCCGAAGATCTTCCAGAGAAGTAGTATCTAATTCCCTTGCTATAGCATTTCTAATTCTTGTCCATAAGTCCTTTGTGGCACATAGTCCAGCGCGCTCACATATCTCGGAATCTTCTTCAGCAACACAATTAGTGGGGGCAAGGGGTCCTTCTAAACACCTAACAACATCTCCTGCAGTAATATCTTTTGGTTCTCTGTTAAGTATGTAGCCTCCTTGAGACCCCCTCACACTCCTTACAAGACCTCCCTTGCGTAGGAATGTCATTAATTGTTCTAAGTAACCTTCTGATATGCCTTGTTTTTCAGCAATATCACTAAGGGGAACAGGCTCATTAGGATTATAATTAATCGCCAACTCAACCATGGCCCTTAAACCATATCTAGCACGCGTTGAAAATTTCATTTAGTCAACTCCCGTAACATTAAATATACACTACTTAATTCTATTTTATTTGACAAATTACATCCCTATATATTCAGAATAAATAGCCCTTGCCGCCTTCTCTTCTGTTACATTTTTAATTATTGCCCGGCCATCTGAAAATAGAGTAAATTCTATCTCGCCTTTTTTGAAGCTAAGAAAAAATTTATTAAAGGTGACATCCCCCACTTTTTTTAGTTTATCATAAAAAGTCTTAAAATCTAGCTTACCTTCAATAGCCGGAACAATTTGGATAGAGTTTTGTCCACAAAGGGAAGATGCATATGATGAAAATTTTCTGCTTAGAAATTCAAATTCCTTGTCAACACAGGCTTTACACTCTCCATTTTTATTTATTTTAAAAGTTTCTATGGTATTATTCCAGATATCAATAAAGAGTACCTCTTGGCGAATTGTTAAACTGTTTATTAATATCTTTAATGCTTCAACAGACTGATAGTTAGCAACTATTCCTGTAATCATATTAATTACCCCAGCGGTACTGCAGGTATCATGGGCACCAGCTGTAGGCATTTTATCTATAAGGCAGCGGAAGCAGGGGGTTTTTCCAGGAATTATGTTCATGGTCATTCCATAGCTTCCTAAAGCACCTCCATAAATCCAAGGAACACTATGTTTTATACTTGCATCATTAATTAAAAATCTAACTTCAAAATTATCACTACCGTCCATTACTAAATCTACATCTTTAATTAATTTAGATATGTTTCCTGCATTTACATCAACAACGACAGAGTCAATGATAACATCAGAATTAACTTTTTTTAAGTGCTGTGCTGCAGCAATGGCCTTGGGTAATCCTTGCTTAATATCATTTTCATCATATAAAACTTGTCGCTGTAGGTTGCTTATTTCTATAAAATCCCTATCGACTAGTCTAATATATCCTACTCCTGATCGAACAAGATTATTGGCAATCACCGTTCCAAGGGCTCCCATGCCAATTACCGCTACCCTTGCCTGAGATATTTTTTTTTGGCCTTCCTCTCCAATACCACTAAATCTGACTTGCCTTGAGTATCTCTCAGAAATTGACATTAATCTCCCCCCTTTTGCCTTATCCTCTTAAAGCATTTTTAAAATCCTCCAACAAATCCTCACAATCCTCTAGTCCTACTGATACTCTAATTATCCTATCATTAATCCCCAGGTTCTCCTTGGTTTCTTTAGGCATTGCACCATGGGACATTTTATAAGGATATGAAGCTATGGTCTCTACACCTCCCAAACTAACGGCAACTGCGGCAAGTAGAGTATTTTTTAAAAACCTTCTCGCTGTTTTGGTGTCAACTGTCTCAAAAGAGAACACAGCACCTGGTCCATCGGCCTGAGATAAATGAACTGCATGGCCCTGGTGATTTTCTAATCCTGGATAGTATACCTGTTTTATCTCTGGTTGCTCTCTAAACCAACGGGCTAGCTTTATTGTGCTACTTTGTTGATAATCCAGTCTAACCTTTAACGTTTTTAAACCTCTTAACAATAACCAGCTATCCAAAGGCCCAAGAACAGCTCCAAAACTGTTTTGGATAGAATAAACTCTATTTGCTAGATTTTCTCCTTTAACAGCAACTAACCCACCTAATACATCACTATGTCCACCTATAAACTTTGTTGCACTATGAACTATAATATCAATACCTAGTTCTATTGGCCGTTGTAGGTAAGGGGTCATGAACGTGTTATCTATTATAGTTATAAGATCATGCTCCTTAGCTAACTCAGCCACTTTTTTTATATCTGTTATTTTGAACAATGGATTTGAAGGGGTTTCAATAAAAATAGCCTTTGTATTGCTTTTTATTTCTTTCCTTATCGCATCTATATCTGTTGTGTCTATAAAGCTAACATCTATATTAAAACGACTAAAAATGCTCCCGCTAACCCTAAATGTTCCTCCATAAATGTCCTGACTTGCAATTATATGATCTCCGGCGGAGAAAATTGACAGCACAGAGGCTGTAGCTGCCATTCCGCTTGAAAAAGCAAACCCCCTATCGGCCCCTTCCAAATAAGCTATGGTTTCTTCGATAACTTTTCTGGTAGGATTTCCGGACCTAGAATAATCAAACTCAGAGGGGTCATCAATATCCTCTTGGTGATAGGTTGATGCTTGATAAATAGGAATACTAAGAGCTCCAGTTAACTTACATTTATCATTTCCATTATTGATTAATTTGGTTCCAAATTTCTTTTCCAATATTATCCCTCCATTGCCTGCTTTAGGTCATTAATTAGATCTTCAGGATTTTCTATGCCCACAGAAAGTCTTAGAAGCCTATCATTTACACCTAACCTTTCCAAGATAGGTTTAGGTATTGCTGCGTGAGTCTGTAGAATAGGATAAGTGATTAAGCTTTCTACACCCCCAAGACTTTCAGCATAGGAAATAACTTTAACCCGATCCAGGATTTTTTCGACGTACTCAACATCTTTTACCTTAAATGAAATCATTGCACCAAAACCACTTGCTTGCTTTTTAGATATTTCATATCTTTCATGTTCTGGAAGTCCAACATAATACACTTTATCAAGGTAACACTTCTGGGATTGTAACCACTTTGCAATTTGTAATGCATTTTTTTCTTGTTTATCCATTCTTATTGCCAGGGTCTTTATTCCCCTTAACATTAGCCAACTGTCAAATGGACCTAGCACAGCTCCTGTTGATTTTTGGATAAAAAATAATCTCTGCGCTAGTTCCTTATCATTAACGACCAGGAAACCTGCCAGGGTATCATTGTGCCCGCCAAGATACTTGGTACCGCTGTGAAGAACAATATCTGCACCTAAATTTATTGGCCTTTGAAAGTAGGGAGTCAAAAATGTATTATCAACGATTGTCATTAGTTTTTTACTTTTTGCAAAGCTACATATCTTATTAATATCTGCTACCTTCATCATTGGATTTGTAGGTGTCTCAATATAAATTGCCTTAGTATTTATTTTAAAAGCACTTTTTATATTGTCAAGATAACACGTGTCTACATAAGAAAACTCTAGCCCACGTTTAGCACATATCTCCTCAAAAAATCTATATGTACCCCCATATATATCATCAGACACGATAAGATGATCACCTGGAATAAATAATTCCATTAATGCTGTTTCTGCTGCCATTCCACTTGAAAAAGCAAAACCAGCAAAACCATTTTCTAGCTTTGCAATAGTCTTCTCTAATTCTTCTCTAGTAGGATTTAATTCTCTTGAATAATCATAACCTGTGGTTTGATTAAGTCCAGGATGCTTAAAAGTAGCACTTTGGTATATTGGAAAGCTAACAGAACCTGTATACGGATCACTTCCCTTGCTACCATGAACAACCACTGTATCTTTATGCAGATGCTTTTTCATTTTTTGCCACCTTTCGTGTAAAGTTTCTTATAAGACTTCATTCATGCTGCCTGCTCTATAACCTTGTAAATCTAGGGTAACATAGTTAAATCCAATCCTTCTAAATTCTTCATTGACTTTGTCCATTGTGCCGCTTTCAAAAAACTTAAAACGTTCATCATATGAAACCTCAATACGAGCTATATCTTCATGATGACGAACACGCACAGTTTTAAAGCCCTTATTTAATAAGTACACTTCTGCTTTTTCCACCATATTTAATTTTTGTATGTTTATTTCATGTCCATAGGGGAATCTGGAAGACAAACAAGCGAAAGCAGGTTTATCCCAGGTAGGCAAATTGTATTCTTTTGACAATTGTCTAATTTCTCTCTTAGTTAATCCAACTTCTTTTAAAGGACTTACAATTCCCAATTCTTCTAATGCTTGCATTCCCGGTCTATAATCTCCTGTATCATCCAAATTAGAACCATCCAGAATATAGTTGCATTGATATTCTTGTCCAACCAACTTTATTTTGGAAAATAATTCTTTTTTACATAAATAGCATCTATTAACAGGATTAGTTGAAAATCCATCTATCTCTAATTCCTCACAGGTGATGATAAGCTGTTTTACGCCTAGTTGTGCTGCAAACTCAGATGCCAATTTAAACTCTCTTTCTGGAAAAGTAACGGAACGAGCAGTAACAGCTAATACGTCATCCTGTAGTACATCATGGGCTACCTTTATCAGGAAGGAACTGTCAACTCCACCTGAAAAAGCTACCATAATCCTTTGCATGTTTTGCAGCATATTTTTTAATTCTTCTAGTTTATCCTTAATCTCCAACATAATTCCTCCTTCAAGTCATATACACACAGTAAACCTATAGGCTTAATAAGTTATTACATATTATAATAGCAAGCTCTTTCTATTGCAATGCAAATTTAAAAAATTGTTCTACGCAAAATTTATGCTTATAACTTGACATATAGTTGATTTACACTTAATATTAGAACATAGACTATTAAACCTAGCGATATACTAGGTATTTGGAGGGATTTAAGAAATGGAAAAAATAGCAAAAAATTTAACGGATTTAATAGGTAATACTCCACTGCTCGAAGTTACAAACTATAGCTCAGCCAAAAACTTAGATGCTAGAGTAATTGCTAAACTAGAATATTTTAATCCGGCTGGAAGTGTCAAAGACAGAATTGGATATGCAATGATTAAAGATGCTGAGGATAATGGTTTGTTAAACAAAGATTCTATTATTATTGAGCCAACTAGTGGTAATACAGGAATCGCTCTCGCCTTTGTAGCTGCAGCAAAGGGGTATAGACTTATCCTGACAATGCCTGAAACAATGAGCATTGAAAGAAGGAATCTACTTAAAGCTCTAGGAGCTGAATTAGTACTCACCCCTGGTCCAGAAGGTATGAAGGGAGCCATATCTAAAGCAGAAGAATTAGCTAAATCTACTACAAATTCTTATTTGCCTCAGCAATTTACAAATTTGGCAAATTCGGAAGCACACAGAAAGACAACTGCTGAAGAAATCTTAAGAGATACAAATGGTGAGGTGGATATATTTGTAGCTGGTATAGGTACAGGTGGAACTATAACAGGTGTTGGTGAAGTATTAAAGTCTAAAAATCAAGCCATAAAAATAATAGCTGTGGAACCAGCAGACTCTCCGGTACTTTCTGGAGGAAAACCAGGACCTCATAAAATACAAGGTATTGGCGCAGGTTTTACGCCTGATATTTTAAATACAAAAATTATAGATGAAATAATTACTGTGAAAAATCAGGAAGCCTTTGAAACAGCCAGAGAACTAGCAAAATATGAAGGTTTATTAGTAGGAATATCCTCTGGTGCTGCTGCCTTTGCTGCAACACAAATGGCCAAAAGGCCAGAAAACGCAGGTAAAAATATAGTAGTCATCTTACCTGACACAGGAGAAAGGTATTTGTCTACTGTGCTCTATCAGGCAGAGTAGAGTGTGAAATATGAGGGCAATACATCAATTCATGATGAATTGCCCTCATCATCCTATTCTTTGTATCTCTATGGAAGCCCTGTTCTTTAGAGTACTTGATGCACTGGTCGAATTTTCAGATCTTAATACATAATTTTTCATCGTTTGCTATCTCTCTAAAAAAATCGCACTTTAAACAATCTTTAAACTTTTTAGCAAATGTTCCTTGAACTTCTCCCTCACAAAATGTTCCAGCTACTTTCCAGCAATATCTTCCTGCATTATGTCCATCATTCATTCCATTAGAGGTATTATCTATGGCTGCTGGACAAACACCTTGCTCAACCTTTTTACCTCCTGGTTCCCTTCCGCACCTTTTATATTCCCAACAATTCTTCTTCATGAATTTATCCTCCGTTTCCATATTTGACTAAAATTTTTACTACCTTTAATGAAATCATCAAAAAACACTGATCAACATCTTTAGAGCAGTAGCACTTATAAGAATAGCTAAGAAGCCTTTTAATACTTTTACAGGTATGTACTTACTTACACTTCCTCCTAAATATGCCCCTGGCACAGTACCTATAATAATTGCAATGGCAAGACTCCACACAATTTGGTTTGTATATGCTTTGGCTAAAAAACCAGATAAGGCTGAAAAGAAAACTATTGCCAATGAGCTTCCAACTGTTATTCTCAATGGAATATTTAAGACAAAAAGCATAACTGGTACAAGGAGAAAGGCCCCGCCTGCTCCGATAATTCCTGCTAGTACGCCAATAATGGAAGTACAAACCACAGCTAGTACCTTATTAAAACTTAATTTAGTGCCTCCAATTCTTTCATCTTTAGGAATAAACATCATTAGTGCTGCTATAAGTGCAAGCACAGCAAATATTTGTTGCATTACGGTCTCTGAGACGTACTTTGAAGCAAATCCTCCAATAAATGACGCTATTATAATTGTAGTTCCCATCCATTTCACTAGCCGTTTGTTAATATAATTGTCAGCTCTATGCACGAGGGCAGCTGTTCCTGTAGCGATTAAAACCTGTACAATTGTAATACCTGCCACAGTCTGCATACTTAATTGTTTAAATCCTAAAATAGAAGGAACAAAATATAATAGAGGAATCATTATTATTGCACCGCCGATACCCACCATTCCTGCAATAAAGGCACCTATAAAGCCTAATATTGCTACTATTACCGCTACTTCCATGTAAATATCACCTCTCCAAACTACACTTCTCACCTTCTAGAAAATCGCCTATATCCATGTACCCATCCAGTCCTTCCTTCAATGTCCATGTGCTATATCCACAGGCATTTAGAAGCGAGCAAATTTGAGCGGCTATTATACCTCTTTTACTTATTATTATTACTTTTTGTTCTAATGGGATATCCATTACCTGTGAAGAGAATTTATAATATGGAATATTTACTGACCCAGGTATTCTTTCCTGTGAGAATTCTTCCTTTTTCCTCACATCTACTAAAAAATATTCTTTAATATCTCCTGATACTATTAATTCTTCAAATTTCGTTAATTCAAATCCGTACTTATCATTTGGTATATTTTCAAAAAAACTTTCTGTAATCTTAGTTAAATTTTTTTTCATTTTGTTATACCCTCCTACAATTTTCATTTTTATAAAAAAGCCATCAGTTCAGCCTATTTACTTAAAAGGAAATAGATGTACCATGGCTTCTTTTTACTCATGCAACCCTTAAAATGTTATTCAGAGCATTTTTTCCTTCTTCTATATATCCATTTATTCCATTTTCGAGTATATGTGCTTTGAATCCGATTAAATTTAGTAGTGATAACGATTGTGCTGCAGTAAAACCAGTATTACAGATTATTAATATCTTTGTATCTAAAGGTAAAGATTTTATATTTCTTCCCAGCTCTTTAAATGGAATGTTTGAAGAGTTTGGAAAACAAAACTTTTGATATAAATTCCTTTCTCTAATGTCAAGAACTTTAAAATCCTTTATTTCTCCCGTAGCTATCATCCTATCCATCTCTTCATTATTAATAACATATTTTGAGGCAGATATTTTGGTCAATTGGTTTACTATTTCCTTTGGAATTTGCATTTTATTCCTCCTTTTTTTATGTTTTGTTCTAGCTTTATAATACAAGATGCCTATGTTTGTTCTTTATCCTTTGTTTGAGTGTTTCGTGAATTATTATTGATGAAATTATGAAGCTATAAATATCAAATTATAATCACAGTAATTACACATTTTTTTGATAAATTAGAACGAAAACCTATTCTGGAATAATTGTAAGGATGTGATTAAGTGTTAGTTAACAATATTACTGAACTTATAGGTAATACACCTATAGTTAGACTCAACAGACTTCCAGAAGCTAATTCTGCTGAGGTATATTTAAAGCTTGAAAGCTTCAATCCTAGTAATTCAGTAAAGGATCGAGCGGCTTTAAACATGATAAATGAAGCAGAGAAACAAGGTCTATTAAAACCTGGGGGAACAATTATTGAGCCTACATCCGGTAATACTGGTATTGGATTAGCAATGGTAGCTGCAGCCAAGGGCTATAAAACTATTATTATTATGCCAGCATCTGCAACTGAAGAAAGAGTAAGTTTACTAAAAGCTTATGGTGCAGAAGTAATTTTACAACCTGCTGAAAAGTTAATGGCTGGATGTATAGAGAAGGCTAAAGAATTATTGAGCGAAATACCTAATAGTTTCATGCCTAATCAGTTTATTAACATGGCAAATCCTGATGTACACAAAACCACAACTGCTTTGGAAATATTGAAGGATATGGATGGAAAGCTTGATGTATTTGTTTCTACTGCTGGTACAGGTGGAACAATAAGTGGAACGGGAGAAGTACTAAGACAATATTTAGCTGATTTAAAAATCTATGTCGTTGAATCTAAAAATTCCCCTGTTATAGCAGGAGGAATTCCTGGTAAGCATAAAATTGTTGGTACTGGTCCGGGGTTTATACCTGATACGTTGAATATGAACATTTTTGATGAAATTGTTCATATTACCGATGAAGAAGCTCTTTATACAACAAAGGAATTAGCACAACAGGAAGGTATTTTGTGTGGTCCTTCAACGGGAGCTTCTACTTTTGTAGCTCTAAAAATTGCTAAAAAACTAGGACCAGGCAAAAAAGTACTAGCTGTCGCTCCTGATACAGGAGAAAGATATATGAGCATGGAAATATTTTAAAAGCTATTTTTATATGTAGCATACTGTGTCCTAAGTAGTAACAGTTTGTGAACAATTGGTGAACACTATTTATTTATGCAACTTGTTTATGTAGAATAAAGCTAGTTACTAAGCGCCAGTAACTTTGAGTTTTCAAAGCCAAAAACTCAACTTCCTTTTTTATTCTAAAGCATCACTACGCGAGTGGTGCTTTAGATTTGTATACTCTATTAAGGAAAATTTTATTGACAAAATCTATTTCTACAACTTTATTATTAACTTAGGAGGAAATATAAAAATGCAGGTTAAAAAATTGATCCTGTCGGTATTTCTGATTTCTCTTTCCTTATTCACATATGAAATTAGTCTAATTAGATTATTTTCTACACTTATGTGGTATCAGTTCGTATATTTAGCCATATCCATTGCTATCCTCGCTTTAGGACTTGGAGGCATACTTGTCTATAAAATTAAGAATGACAATCAATTGTATTATGATTTTACTGCGGAAAATATTTTAGAACGAAGTTCTCTTTTATTAGCCTTATCAATTACTGCTGTAATCTTTATCATTTATAAAGCACCCTTTTTCACCCTCGCATCCTATTTTTATATTCTCCTTGGAAGCTTCCCCTTTATCTTTGGAGGAATGTTTTTAGCTGAAAGCTTCCATCGCTTCACAAGAAAAAGTTCATATATATATTTTGCTGATTTAGTAGGATCTGGAGTTGGTAGCATTTTGATTATTATGCTTTTAGATAACTACAGCATAGCTGTGGTTTCACTATTCATTTCTTTATTTGCTCTAGTGGCATACTTTTTACTCAAGCCTATACCAAAATCTCTCACAGGGGTATTGAGTGTACTAATTTTAGGGTTAATACTCTTATTATCAGGAAGTACGTTAGACAGAATTATTGGCAACTTTAGTGCATACTCTGGAAATGCTAAGATGTTAGGCCAAATCAACGGAAATTCCAAATCAGTCTTTACTACTTGGAATTCTTTTGCACGTACCGATGTAATTGAGACAGATAGCACGGAAGACAAAATTGTATTGATAGATGGTAGTGCTGCTTCCAGAATGATACCCTTTGATGGTGATCTAAATAAGGTAGCTTATTTAAAAGAAGAGATAGGATACTTGCCCTTTGCCGTAGGAGACAACTCCAATTCACTAGTTATTGGTTCTGGAGGAGGCATGGACCTGGTATTAGCCAAATTAGCTGGTATTGAAGACATTACAGCTGTAGAAATAAACAAAGGGTCAATTGAAGCGGTTCGTGAATTTGCTGATTTTAATGGTAGAATATATGATTTGCCAGGGACCAGGGTGTTTAACCAAGATGGGAGAACATTTGTAACCCAGAATAATGGAAGCTATGATGTAATCTACCTATCAATGGTTATGACCCAAGCGGCAGAAACTATTGGGTATGCTCTATCAGAAAACTACATCTATACAGTAGAAGCTTTTAGTAGGTATCTTAATCTTTTAAATACGAATGGAAAATTAGGCTTGGTTCTTCACGTGGAAAGTGAATTACAAAAGGCAATAGCTACATCGGTCAAGGCTCTAGAAGATCGTGGTTTAAGCAGAGAAGAGGCTGTAAATTCTATTGCTTATCTTAATAATAATCATGGGATGGATTCTCATTCTCGAATATCTTATCCACTGCTTATTGTTAAAAAGGAACCTTTTACGAAAGCCGAGGCTGAACAATTACAATTACTGGCAGACGAAACTGGGAAAGAAATACTGCATCTACCCTATCTTCAGCCTGACAAAACACTAGTTTCACAGAACATGAGCAGTTGGGTGGTAACTGATAACTCCCCGTTTTTTTATAATTCCGGAGGCAATACAATTCCTGTGACTATTTTGCTTATATTAGCAACTATCTTTTTCATTGGCAGGAAGGCCTTAAGGCCATATAAGGAACAGTTCAGAGAACCAACAGTTAAGCCCTTTTATAATTACTTCATTTTACTTGGTGTTGGCTTTATGCTTATTGAAATACCCTTAATTCAGGTATTTATATTATTTTTAGGCAACCCCATTTTAACCTTTACATTAGTTATCGCTGCCATCTTAACAAGTGGTGGACTAGGAAGTTTATTGGGAGCTTATCTTAAAAAACTTCCTGTTACCGTCCCAGCAGCTTTTATAGTGATTTACACCTTATTTCTAACCTTTGCCTTATCAAATATTTTTGTGTATTTTCAGGGAGGAACTCTACAGTTTAAAGTATTACTTACAATATTGATCATCCTGCCTTTAGGCTTAGCCCTAGGTATACCCTTTCCTAAAGGGCTAATAATAATGGCAGATAGAAAAAATAAAGACTTAATACCTCTAATGTGGGGAGTAAATGGCTGGACTTCTGTGCTAGGTTCAATATTGGCTTTAATCATAGCTATGATGTTAGGGATTAATTGGACATTAGGAATTGGAGCCCTGCTCTATCTTATATTTATTATCAATTACCAAAAACTAATCAACACGCAGGTTTCAGAGTAATAATTATTATCTTAGAAAAAGATAATATACTGGAAATACAACTAGTAGTCACAAAAAGTTCAAATATATGACCTATATACTACACAAAGATTTGTTATACTAAAAATGACTCATAGGTCTGAATTTCTTTTATCTTGGGATACCAAGATAACCCTTTATCTTTATAGATAAAGGGTCTTTTTTTTTGCAACTCAACCCACTTTTAAATATGATATAAAAAATGCCCGGCTTAATTACATCGGACATTTTGTATATAAAGGGCTTATCTGCCCATCATGTATTGCCGCTATCTTATGTTAATGTTAATAGTCTTTTACTTCTTTTTTTTAAGATTTTAATACGTCCCTTTTGTGTTTATATTCTTCTTCAGTAATTTCGCCAGAGGCAAACTTTTCATCTAGGATATTAAGAGCTGATTTTTTATTATCACCTTTATTTATGATTTTGGTTACTAACAATATCACTCCCAGAAATAGAAACACCCAAACTAGCATGCTCAAGAACATTCCAAGCCACCCATATTCAAATCCATATCCAAACATATGCATAATATAGTCCTCCCTACTTGTAAAATTTTTTCCAATTTATTGGTGAAGTATTCTCTTTCATTATAAAGATAGTTTTTGATGAATTTGTGAATATAACAAGTAGATTTTGTTAACTATTTATAAACCAACAACCTTTATTAAAAAAAACTATGGAAATCACCGTGCACATTTATCACAGATTTTAGCACATAATTCATAATGATCTTTCGAAAACTGCCCACTCATTGACATTATTGCTACTGACATTTGACACATCATAGCACATTCAACTAGTATACTTAGGCAATTTTTCCTAGCATTAAGATCAGGTTCATTCAAACATGCATTAAAACATTCATAACAAGCCTGGCAAGTACAATACAATTTAATAAAAATGCCCGATGTTATTTCCCCATCGGACATTTTATATTAAAGGGCTTATCTGCCCATCATATTACCCATTCCATGACCCATTGAGCCGTTCATCATCCCAGACATACTACCCATACCCGTTGTTTCCATCGCCTTGTTCATATCTTCAAAATCAATGCCTTCCATCATTTCAGACATATAACCCACGTCAACTGAATCCATCATTCTATTCATGTCTTCAAAATCAAATGAACCCATCATCTGATTCATAATACCTATACCCATACCTTGATAAGCAGTACTTTCTATCATATTTTTCTTTATGTACTCAAGTACTTCATCTTCTTTAACAGTATCTACTACCTCTACCTTCGTTTCTGATGCTTCTCCTTTAATAGCCTCTGTTGCATAAGCAATTCCACCCATTGCACCAACTGCCAAAAAAGCTGAAAGTGTTACCGCCATAAATTTCTTTTTCATTTTGCAAAAACCCCTCTCTTGTTTTAAATTATAGTAGTCATTTTTTAAAATTGTTATTAAGTTAGTTTTATTATAGAAGAAATATTTGACCAAATTATGACCATTTTTAGATGCATTTTTGTTTTTTTCCATATTATTCCTAGTTCTAATCATAAAGAGAATACATAAAAGCAACAGATATTATAACCTGTTGCTTTTATCATATGTCTATCTTTCATCCTAATATTTTTCCATATTAATCGGTTAGTTCTGGAGCAGCCTTAAAAGTTTTTAACCTCATTGTATTTAGCACTACGGAAATTGAACTAAAGGCCATGGCTGCAGCAGCAATCATTGGATTTAGGATAATGCCATAGACTGGCCATAACAAACCCGCTGCTACTGGAATTAGTACAACGTTATAAGCAAAAGCCCAAAACAGATTCTGCCATATCATAACCATGGTTGCCTTTGATAGTCTAATTGCTGTCGGAACCCCTCTCAAATCACCTCGAATAAGTGTTATATCAGATGCCTCCATGGCTACGTCAGTACCCGTTCCAATGGCTATTCCTACATTTGCCTGAGCTAGTGCTGGTGCATCATTAATGCCATCACCAACCATTGCAACTACTTTGCCTTCCTCCTGCAGCTTCTTCACCTCTTGTGCCTTGTGTTCTGGTAATACCTCTGCCAGCACACGGTCAATTCCAACTTGACGGCCCACAGCATCAGCTGTACGCCTATTGTCTCCTGTTAGCATAATAACCTCAATTCCCATCTTCTTAAGTTCTTTGATAGCCTTTAATGAGGTTTCTTTTACAGTATCAGCAACAGCAACTATACCCGCTGCATTTCCATCTATTGCAATAAACATCGGCGTTTTTCCTTCATCGGCTACTTCATCTGAAGCATCTAACATCCTATCAGAAACCTCAATATTCTTAGATTTCATTAAACGTAGGTTTCCTATGATAATAATCTTATTTGATACCCTAGCCAATATTCCATGTCCAGGAATTGCTTCAAAGTCTTCAGGTTCATCCAAATCAAGTCCCTTTTCTTTTGCATCTTTAACAATGGCTTCACCTAACGGGTGTTCTGATCCCTTTTCTACAGAGGCTATTAGACGCAAAACTTCGTCTTTCTGATAACCGTCATTTACTATTAAGTCGGTAAGAGAAGGTTCCCCAAAGGTAATGGTACCTGTTTTATCAAATACTATGGTCTTTATTCTGTGAGCGGTTTCCAGACTTTCAGCACCTTTTATCAGAATGCCGTTTTCAGCGCCTTTACCTGTACCTACCATTATAGCTGTGGGAGTTGCCAACCCCAACGCGCAGGGGCAGGCAACAATAAGTACTGCGATAAAGGTAGTTAAACCAAAGATTAAAGATGGTTCTGGTCCAAAAGCCCACCATAGGACAAAGCTTAATGTTGCTGTAATTACTACAGCTGGAACGAAGTATGAGGAAATAACATCCACAAGCTTTTGAATTGGAGCTTTTGAACCCTGTGCTTCCTCAACTAGCCGTATAATCTGGGCTAACATGGTGTCTTTTCCCACTTTGGTAGTTTTGAATTTAAAAGTACCAGTCTTATTGATTGTAGCACCAATCACCTCATCGCCTACAGACTTTCCAACTGGCATACTTTCTCCTGTTAGCATGGACTCATCTAAGGTTGAACGACCATTTACAACTTCACCATCTACAGGTACTTTTTCACCAGGACGAACAATTACTATATCACCTATCACTACATCCTCAATAGGAATATCCTTCTCCTGATCGTTTCTAACCACTCTGGCTGTCTTAGCCTGCATACCCATTAAGTGCCGAATAGCTTCTGATGTTTTACCCTTGGCTTTTGCTTCTAATAATCTTCCAAGAAGAATTAAAGTAGTAATTACTGTTGCCACATCATAGTAAAGTTGATATGGAAAACCTAGACCTGTCAGAAAAGTAGGGAACAATGTCATAGCTGCACTATAAAGCCAAGCGGAAGAGGTCCCCATTGCAACCAAAACGTTCATATCACTAGTGCCATGAGATAAGGCTGCATAAGCTCCTCTGTAGAACCTCCATCCTGATATAAACTGAACAGGAGTGGTTAGTATAAATTTTGTCATTGGCAATACTAAAAATGCTGGTACCCATTGACCCCAGCCCTCCACCATATCCGGTAGTGAACCAATTAACACTATGGTTGTCAAGACTGCCGCCAAAAGAAAATCAAGTCTTAGCTTTTTCATTTCCCTTTCTCTTTCTAGCTTCTCCCGGTCTTCGCTTGTCTCCTTTGTCCCCTCAAAAACCTGATAACCAAGGTCAACTATTGCACTCTTAATATCAGCTAGGGAGATGACATCATTATCGTACTCTACTGTAACCTTTTCTGTTGCCAGATTAACTGAAACAGAACTTACTCCTGCTATCTTTTTAATGCCTATCTCAATACGCCGTACACAAGAGGCACACGTCATACCGCCAATAGGTAGTGTAGCTTTCTCAACATTAGCTTGGTAGGCACTATAACCCATTTCATCTATAGAATTAATAATTTCATTTACCTTAATAATTGTTTCATCATAATTAATAGTAACCTTCTCAGTACTAAGATTTACATTAGCCTCAATAACACCATCTATCTTCTTAAGACCTGTTTCTACTCTGCGAACGCAGGATGCGCAGGTCATACCTTTAACTTTTAATGTTACTTGGGTCACAATAAACATCTCCTATCTCGTCAATAATCTCTAGCTTCAAATAGTATTTCAAACTATGTCTATTTCGACCTTATCCAATGAGCGTGACTTTATATCCAGCATCTTCTATTGCTAACTTCAATTTTTCATCATCTACTTCATGTGTCAGTTCCACTATTGCAGACTTTCCTGCAATATCCACTTTTACTGACTTAACACCGCATACACCTTTAATTGCCTCTTCAACATTCATTGCACAATGTCCACATGTCATACCTTCAATAAAGATTTTCTTTGTCATATTAAACATCCTTTCTTTAGTAGATTGTTTATCTTTAACTCCAACTACTTTGCATATTTACCAATTAGTTCAATAATCTCATCTACCTTTTCATCGCCATGTCCTTCTGAAAAGGCTTGTTTCACACAGTGCTTAATATGCTGGTCAATTATTTTCAAATTTGCTTTCTTAATTAGTGCCTGTACTGAGAGTATTTGTTTTGAAATATCTACACAGTATCTGTCATCTTCAACCATTCTAATAATCCCATCTATTTGTCCCTTAGAAGTTTTTAAAAGATTCAAAACTTGCACTTTATCCGAGCATTCCATGTAAACACACCTCCATCTTTATAATCTCCAATAATCAAGTTCTTATTTTTTAAAAAGGCTACCCCTCCCCATATTGGGTGGGCTTGATATTATTATACTATCTTATTCTTATCTGTCAAGTAAATATTTACATTAAAATGAGCAGCAATTGCATGCTGCCCATTTCAGATATTTTCTTCACTTTGGTAATATGTTTATTACATTCCAACAGGAAGCTTAAACGGTATTAATTTCGATGTATACATAGTCAATATATCAAAATTTCCCGTCAGAATTAGTATTCCTAGTATAATAATAATACCTCCTGCAACTATACTCAGTCCTTTTGCAAAACTATGGGTTTTGTGAATTACCTTTATAATCTTATCCATATAAAGACCTGCTATCAAATAGGGGATAGCTAATCCTATAGAAAATACAAACATTACTAGCATGCCGCTTGTTGCTGATCCTAATGATCCTGCCATGATTAAAATGGAGAATAAAACTGGTCCAATACAGTGGGAGCAAGCAACGGCGAATAGCAATCCCACTACAAAGGATGAAAAATATCCTGACCCTTTCTTAGCATCAGCTTCCCCAGGCATTCTACATTTATCTAAAAATTTAATCTTGATTAGCCCTAACATGCTCAAACCAAGTACAATTATTAGGGTTCCACCAAACACTTCAAAATATCTACCATACTTTGCTAGAAAGCTGGCTAGTACACCCGCTGCTCCGCCAGCTAGTGTAAAAACAATGGTAAAAGCTAAAACAAACATAAGGGTATTACCTAAAACATATTTTCTTAAAGAGCCACCACTAGGCAGGCTCCTTAATTCCTTTAATGAAAGTCCAGTTATCATGGAAAAGTATACTGACAGCATGGGAATTATACATGGTGAGATAAAGGATACTATTCCAGCTAAAAAGGCAATTAAAAATATTGACATTATAGGTTATTCCTTTATGCCTAAGAATTCTTTTTCCCATACAAATTCTCGTACTGGAATGTCTATAAAGTCATTGATTACTAATTTTATATACTTAGTATCAGCTGTAATAAATCCGTCATCAGGAAATAATAGATAGTTAATCACATGATGTCCCCCACCACTAAATAACTCCCATTTTGGTTTGCCTTCTGGACTTTCTCCCTTATCATTTACTAAAGTGGCATAATCACTTAGATCATACTCGTTTAAATCGTAACTATGATTGTCTATAGCCACTACAAAGGAAAGGTATCCGTCTTTACCTTCTCCCAGGGGATCTGCAAAAATAATACCCATAGTTAACTCACCATCACTATTGTAACGTTCATAATCCTTAGGACTTAGATTTATAAACTCCCCACTAGCTTCACCTTGGTCATCATTATTTATTAAACTATTATTTGTCGTATCATTGCAAGCTACTAAAAATATTAGCGAAATCATTATAATTAAAAAAATATATATCTTATACCTCACTTTTTTGCCTCCCATGTTCTGAATTTAATTACTACCTGAATCTTTAACAGGCTTCTCTTTAGAATCTTCACAGTCCTCATTATTATGCATTGATTTCATCATAAAGATATGCATTAAAGGGCATAAAAGTAGGATCAACCAAGTCCAGTTAAAACCTTCTACCCTGCCAAAGAAAAATACAACTGCAATCATAGGTATTAAACATAGTATCATCATCCAACCGTGTTTTTTAAGCATATTATGTTACCCCCTCTTAAATTTACTTACTGAATAATACACACCTTAAGAATTGCTTTAAGAATAGGATACTAGAGAAATATGTTTAATTTTTGAACTAACTATGTCTCTACTATGAAATTGCAGAGAATAATAGTAAATTTATAAGTGCAGAGTAGATAATTAACATTAAATAAGTACAAATAATCATCATATGCTTGTTATTTTTAGGAATAATAAGTTTATAAGCAAAGACTACAATATTTTTCTAGGTGGAGGCAATCTAAATGTCTAAGTATCTAAAAGTTATAATTGGTATTTTAATCCTTATAGGCTTGCTTTCTGTACCCTTTTGGTATAATGCTGGTCAAGAAGTAGAGAGTCCTGAAATTAGTTTAGATACTCCAGAAATTCAAGCATTAGAGGTAAAGGAATGCATAGAGGACACAGATTATATGAGGGAAAATCACATGAAGCTACTTGCTGATTGGAGAACTTCAGTAGTTAGAGAAGGAGATAGGGTTTATGTTGCAAGTGATGGACAAGAATATCAAAAGTGTATACAAGAGACGTGCTTGTATTGTCATTCTAATAGAGATGAGTTTTGTGATGCTTGTCATGATTATGCAGGAATAGAACCTAATTGTTGGGATTGCCACGATAACTTATAATTTCAGCTGTTCTTAAAATTTTTTGCGCGTTACAATAGTATTTCTACACATTGTAAAAATTACAATTGCACATACTGAACACTAATGAACAAGTTCATTAGTGTTACTAGCGTGGACAACGGTTTCTTTTGCAGGTAAGATACTTATACAATATTTCCTATTGCTATAGAATCAATGCATTTCCTATTAAGTCGGTTAAACCCTTAACTTCTATCTTTATATTATAATGCTTCATAACATGAGGTAGCTGAGCCTTACATATGGCACAAGGAGCACAGAGAATCTCTGCTCCTGTCTTCATCACAGAATCTGCCTTGGCCTTGCCAAGCTTCATGCGGAGCTCATAATCTTCGTCCATGAGAAGCCCGGAACCCCCACCACAACAATAACTCTCATATCCCCTCGGAGCCATTTCAATAAAGTTTGAAACACATTCCCGTAAAATCTCTCTTGGTTCCTCCACAATACCCGTAGCACGGCTCATGTTACATGGATCATGGAATGTAACGGTTTTTATATTCTTGTTTTTATTAAACTTAATTCTTTTCTGCCTATAATAATTTAAAGCCTCCTCAAACACATGAACTACAGGAAAGGGCAAAGGACCGTTAATAGTTTTAGTAAACATACGCCACGTTCTCCACCCATGTCCACATTCACCCGCAACAATTCTCTTAACTTTTAACTGTTTACCAACTCTAATTAACTTTTTATTGTGTGCTATTAAAGTAGGTTCATGAAAAAAAAGGCCAAAATTAGCCGTTTCAATGATTTGACTACTAAGAGTCCAACTAACCCCTGCAGCATAAAACATCTTTGCAACACCCATGAGTCCGTCAGTATTTGAAAATAAATCCGCAGAAGATGGATTATACAAAACCTCTGCCCCTACCATATCAAGGGGAATAGCAATGTCCTTTCCTGTTTCCTCCTTGAGCTCATCTTCTAAGAAATCTATTGAATCCTCTAGTGCAGCAAGAGGAATACCCATATTGTTGCCTGTTCTAGTCAGATTTCTAGTGACATCCATAATAAACTTGGGAACCATGCCCAGATGTGCAAGGACTTCTCTCATTGCTATAGTTACCTCCGCTGTATCAATACCCTTAGGGCAAAATACTGCGCATCGACGGCATTGATTACATTGATAAAAATACTTGTACCATGAATCTATAGTATTGTTATCCAGATTAGATTGACCATCAAGTTTTCGCAGAAATGCGGGACCTGCTGCAAGGTGTTTCTTATATACTCTACGAACCAGGTCAGTCCTCATAACTGGTATATTATTTTTATCTTGAGTACCAAGGTATGAGTGACACTGATTTATACACGCTCCACAGCGGGTACAGTTTTCCATATAAAGAGCTAGTGCTCTTTTATTTTTAATAAATCTTTCAAGCAATTCGAGTCCATAAGCAGGCTTTGCACTATCAGGTATCACCAAAGCATCAATTGGAGATAAGTCTTTTGCCAGATATGGAATCAGCTGTTTGTTGGGTTGTAATGTCATCTTCTTTCACCTGTCTTTCAATCTGATTTTTAACTAAACTCTGGGTAAAAAAGTAGCCACATGAATGGACCAGCTTTGAAAAAGGAAAATACAGTAAAAACATTTGCACTAAAGTAAAATGGATCAAAAACCAAGCGTTTTTTGGTAACGGTTCCATACTATAGATTGCAAGTCCCCAAATATAATTTCTAACTTCTATCAACTCTACTCCGTTGAAAAATCTCATAGCATTTCCTGTTAAAATAATTCCAATAAGCAAATATAATATTAAATAATCGCTTCTTACTGAAATAATTCTTATAAGATGAATAAAATAACGCCGTAGCAACAGATACAGAACTGAAATCATAAGCAGAATTCCTGCAAGATTACCAAAAAAATTTGAAAGAAGCTTACTTTCATCTCCAGATAATCCAAGGTATGTAAAATGCTCTCCAGTAAAATATATCCCAAGTATATGACCTACCAATACAACAATTAAGGAAAAATGAAACACAACTGAGAAAAACCAAAATATTTTATTGTTACCATAGAGAAGTGTACGGAAAGTAAATGTTTCTTTTAGTAGAATTTTTATTTTTCCACTCTTGGTTAAAGGTGATGGAAATACAGTTAATTCGTAGGGTACTGGTACCTTAACCCAGTTTTTAATTTTAATAGCCATATTTATCATAAAAAATAATGCAGTTATATATGGAAGAATATAGAACAAAAAAAAGAGGATTGCTGATAATCCCATTTATTTAATCTCCTTTCTCGTTTTAAATTTATCCGATGGCTTTTTAGAAAGTTTTTATATGTATTGCCAGGCTTATTATAAAAGTAATATTTGATGAAAATATGACCATTATTTGATTTATTTTAGTCTTTTTCCATATAACTCTAGTTTTACCCTTTTGAGCAACTTCATCTATTGCTTCATGGATTTGACGGAAAATTAGTTCCAGCTTCTTTTCAGTCCGACAGCGATGTAGAATTATTTTTTTGCTGTGATAAGCTTTACAATATCGGATAGTAGATTTTTAACTTCAACTATTGAAAGCCCTGCCTCTAGCATATTAGCCTCAGTTATTCTATTAATATTAACACCATGATATTTAACGGTTAAGGGGTTCAAAAAGTCCATTACGGTTCCTACTACACTCTTTTTACTTCTTACATGTTCTAAAAGATAAATCTCGCCTTCTGGTTTGAGCACACGGCCTAGTTCTTTAAAACCCTTTATAGGATATGGAACAGAGCAAAAGACGCAAGCAGCTATTATAGTATCAAAGGTGTTGTCAGCAAAGGGTAACTCCTGTATATCCGCTAACATCAATTCAACGGGAATATTAGTTTGTGAGACTTTAGACTCTGCAATTTCTAACATCCTCTGGCTGAAATCTACTCCGATTACTTTTATTCCTTGAGGATAGTATGGAAAGTTTGCTCCCGTACCAACACCTGCTTCTAATACAAGTCCCTTTGCGTTCTTACAAAGTATTTCTCTCCACTTTCCCATCATCATCCTATCCATGGGTCCCATCATCTTATCATAACTCTTTGCTTTTTCATCGTACTTATCTCTAACCCTTTGCGTAATCTCCTTTTCCATAAAACCACCATCTTTTCGTTGTTATTAAAATACTTTAAATTTAGTGTTAGTTTAATCCCATAAATTATGAAAACAAAAAATGCCCGACGTTATATTTTCCCATCGGACATTTATATAAAGGACTTATTTGCCCATCATGCCACCTATTCCTTGACCCATCATACCGTTAATCATTGAGTTATGCATGTCATCCATACCCGTTGACTCCATTATCTTGTTCATCTCTTCTATATCCATACTTTCCATCATCCTTTGCATGTCCTCGAAATCAACCCCTTCCATCATTCTTGACATGTCGCCAATACCCATTGATTCCATTATCCTGTTCATTTCTTCAATATCCATACTTTCCATCGTTCTTTGCATATCTTCAAAATCAATATTATCCATAATTTCCGTCATAGATTCTATATCCATGTTTTCATAGTTTCTGCTCTCAACCTTATTTTTCTTTATTTCCCTAAGAACTTCTTCTTCCTTGAGATTGCTCTCCACTTCTAGCTTAGCTTCTGTTACTTCGTCATTTAGATTTGTATCCTTTGCATAAGCAATTCCTCCAATTATACCCACAACTAACAAAGCCGATAGTGTTACCGCCATTAACTTCTTTTTCATATTTAAAACTCCTCTCTTGTTTAAATTATAGTAGCCCTTTTTTGTTATTTAAGTTAGTTGTATTATAAAAGAAACATTTGATGAAACTATGACCATTTTTAGATGCATCTTAGTATTTTTCCACTAACTATGACAATAATTAAACCCTGGGAGCCCCAGGGTTAATTATTTCTATTTACTTGGGATACTAAAGCCGAATGTACTTCCTTCTCCTTCTTTACTTCTGACCCAGACATTCCCTCCATGTGCTTCAATAATACTCTTAACAATAGCCAATCCAAGTCCCGTACCACTTTTGTTGCCCCTGTTTCTCGATTTGTCTGCTTTATGAAACCTCTCCCATACTAGATCTAAGTCTGTTTTAGGAATTCCACAACCAGTATCAGAAACTTCTACATGAATCTGTTTTATATCATCTGTATATGCCTTAATTGATATTTCTCCTTCTACCGTATGGTTAAGGGCATTCTCAACTAGATTAATCAGGACTTGCTGTAATCTATCATAATCTCCATCTACTTCAGGCAGATCTTTTTCAATGCTTATATTAAGTTCTAAATCTGTCTTTAAAATAGAGGGTTTATACTTTTCTTGAATAGCCTTTAAAAGATAGGTGATATTGACTTTTGTTTTTGAAAGTGTAAAGTTTCCTGTTTGCAATCTAGAAAGATCAAAGAGTTCATTAACCATTCTTTTTAGCCTTAATGTTTCCTGAAATATGACCTTAGCATACCTATCTTGTTCTTGTGAATTCTCAGCTACTCCATCAATTATGGCCTCGGAATATCCTTGCAGTAAGCTTAATGGGGTTCTCAATTCGTGAGATACATTGGCAATAAAGTCCCGACGCATCTGCTCAATTGCCCTTTCCTTTGCTAAGACCTTTTCCAACTTGGACTTTTCATGGGATAGTTCTGATATTTTATTTTTTAACTGGTTCGAAAGGTTATTTAAACTAGCACCTAACAACCCTACTTCGTCTTTACTATTAACCTTCACCTTGTTGCTAAAATCACCTTTTGCCATTTCATTTGCAACCTTATTCATTTGTACCAAGGGTTTAGCTAAGGTTTTAGATAAAAAGAAACTTACTGTACTTGCTAATATAATTGCAGCTATTGCACTATATATAATCAACTCTCTCATGGAGTTAATGGTATTAGTAATTGGTGCAATTGGCTTAAACATCATTATTATTCTTTCTACACTATCACCCTGATAAACTGGAATAGCTACTGAAAGCATGGGCCCGTCAAAATGATGGTGATGGTAACCCCTTTTTACAATAATTTCACCAGCAAAGACTTCTGCCAACTCTCCTGGGCTAAGAAGAAGTCCAGCAGGAGGCTCCATCATTGAATCACATGCTTGAGTGGTTCCATCTCTTCCCACTATAACTATATGGGAATCAAGAACATCGCCTAAAAGCGTCAACTCATAGATCAGATATTGTGGATCATCTTCTTCATTTATTATTTCTGTTAACTTCTGACCACTATTGATAAGATCAGTAGATATTTGGGAGTAATAAAAGTCTTCTAATAGACTAAATAGACCAAAACTAAGAAACATCAAGACAACCATAATAAGCAAAACAATTGCCAGCCATTGTTTTAAGATAATACTTCTATTAATCATTGAGTCACCTCAAATTTATATCCTACTCCCCAAACAGTACTAATATAATCAGGACCACTATCTCTTCCCAG
The DNA here is from genome assembly GCA_001515945.1 of Desulfitibacter sp. BRH_c19. Taxonomy (NCBI): domain Bacteria; kingdom Bacillati; phylum Bacillota; class Clostridia; order Neomoorellales; family Desulfitibacteraceae; genus Desulfitibacter; species Desulfitibacter sp. BRH_c19. The sequence continues at coordinate 7,097 of LOER01000014.1, read as the reverse complement.
TTTTTCTCTTAACTTTTTTACATGGGTATCTACCGTTCTTAAATCTCCAAAAAAGTCATAGCCCCAGATATTTTCAAGAAGCTGGTCACGGGTAAACACCCTGCCAGGTGAACTGGCCAAATAATATAGTAAATTAAATTCTTTCGGAGTTAGACTTAATTCCTTATCATCTAGTAGTACTTTCCGCGCTACAGGATCCATTTCCAGTCGAGGAAACTTAAGTGTTTTTTCTTGCTTATTATTAGGCAGAGTCCTTTTTAGCATAGCCTTCACTCTATGAGCTAACTCTCTTGGGCTAAAGGGTTTCACTACATAATCATCGCACCCTAATTCAAACCCAAGTATTCTTTCATACTCTTCTCCTCGTGCTGTAAGCATAATAATTGGTTTATCACTAAAACTCCTTATTTCCTTCACCAAACCAAAACCATCAAGGCCAGGCATCATTACATCAACTATAAACAACTCATAATCCTTCACTTCTATTTTTTTAAGTGCTTCCTGAGAGTTGGCAGCTGTTTCTGCAATCAAACCTTCTTTTTTTAAATATATTTCAACCAAATCTCTAATACCTTCTTCATCATCAACTACTAAAACTACTGGTTTATCCATAATTTCACCTCCAAACATACACATTTAAGATATTTCTATCATTATATCACTGGTGTAGTTAAAAATACACTTAGCCCTTTTGTGCACCTTTTAAGATGTCCCTTTTATGTTTATATTCTGCTTCGGTAATTTCTCCGCTCGCTAGCTTTTCATCTAATATTTTAAAAGCTATGTTCTCATCATCTTTGTTTGTTATTCTGTTTGCCAGGAATATAAGTCCTACAAATAGAAACACCCAGAATAACATGTTTAACAACATCCCAACCCAACCGTATCCAAAGCCATATCCAAACATATGCACAGTAGGTTCCTCCTTTTTTATGATTCTTACTAGTTCACTTCCAATCTGATTATATTATATAGTTAAGATTTGATGAAATTGTGATTATTATCAGTAGTTTATGTTATTTAAAAAGCTCACCTTTTATATAGATGAGCTCTCTTCGTTAAAACCTGTTCTTTTTGTTTATATCTTATTTTGGGTTCCCCTCAATCCATCCTCTTCATCAAAATACTGGTTCATCATTCCATTTTCACCGTGACAAAATTCCCACATATTTTCATAAAACTCTTGATCAGATCTCTCAGGAACCGGAATTTGTTCACTTTGTGTTGCTTTTACTTCTGCAAAGGATACTGCCGCAACTCCCAAAATCAATAATACTGTTACTGCTAAGATCATAAGTTTTTTCATATTATTTCATCCTCCTAACTTTAGAATTTTAATACGATTAAGCGGTTGAGCTAAGTATAGGAGACAAGTTTGATAGTTCTTGGACGAAAATGTGTATATTATGTGAAATTTACCTAATCTTAAATGGAGCAATAGAAAAGCCCTCCCGAAATTCAGGAGAGCTTAATACTAATAATTGTTTATAATAGTGCTTTGAGTCGTATCTTATAGAGATTGCGACGTAGATACTGATTAATTTTTACTTATAAGTTAAGTTTCTTTTCTAGTTTGATTCCATTATAATTACCTTCTTGAACCATTCCAACATACTCAAATCCAAGTCCACTATAATATTCATTTAACTTATGATTTGAAGCCTGACAATCTAATCTAATTTTACTTTTACCATGTTTAATTGCAATTTGTTCACAGAATTTAATTATAGTCGCTCCAATGCCAGAAAACCCTATATCGGTAACCAAATTATGAATATAGTAACTTTGTGAACTGTCATTCCAACACCTATCTTGTTCTAATAATGCAAATGCTCCTATAACACTGTTTAAATCCCCATATTTAACAACATAAAGTTGACCCTTTGATACTAATTCTTCATAATAGTTTTTGGGATAGTATTTGAGATAATTCGTTTTATTCCATTGACTTATGTTATTTTCATCCATCCATTTTATACGTTTTTGTATAAGTATCAAAATTTCATCAATATCTTCATTCATTGCCTTTTGAAAAATATATCTATCCACGACATAGTTCTCCCTTCTTTTCTAATCTATAGTTTAACTCTATAATAAATCAAAATAAAATTTACTCAATTATGTAAATGATTTTTGCCGCACATTATTCAACTAATATTCATTATACCTTATTCTTCTGTTGAGACGCATTATCAAATGTTCACCTGCTTTTGCTTTTAACTTTCTGACAAACAAAAAAGCAGCTCCTGGGCCTACTAAAAAACTCGCAGCTAATATGGACCAGGTGCTGCTCTTTTGACCTAGCGTTACTTTACCGACCGACCTTAGAAACTAACACCAAATTTATGGGCGGTAAGGTATAAGCGTTTGAGGTAGACATTCAAAATGAGCTCGAAAGAATCCGTTAAAAAGCAAAAATAATTTAGTCCTGTATATCCATATTCTTCAGGAGCTCATACAACCCTTTAAGGCTATTTGGTTCGGTTATTCTATAAGTGTCTTCTGAGTGCAGTCTGAGGTAAAGCTTGCCATTAGTACCCATGTGAAGATGTATGGTTTGTGCCTGATAAATACCTAAATCATTGGGGTCAGTTTTTACATGAAGAGTATAGTTCTCTCCCACAATAGGTTTTGCACTAAATGATGTGCTATCTGACACTAAAACCTTGCGAAGCCTTAGATCACTAAGATACACCATTAATACTTCTAAATCTTCTCCAACTAACTCATACATTTTATAATAATCATCCAATACAACGATTTCGGCACTATGCGGTGTTGCCCCCAATTTATCTATAACAAGTTCATCGGTACTGAAAGTTTCCAGAAAAGTATTACCGATAATTAAAACAAATGCTAATATAATAAAGCTGTTAAAAATTTGTCTTTTAGAGAACATTTTAATCTTTTCTTTGTGACCAGATGAGTCTGAGCTCATATCTTTTGGATTATTATGATTATCCATAGGAAATATACTTCAGCTCCTTCTTATGCGTATTTAATAGATGATACGTCTCAAGCGGGCGGTCGGAGACCGCCTCTTCTTTGGATTGAAAAATTAAGCTGTTTCATTGGTTATTTTTTACTGACTAAATTCCACATTTATAAATATCATATTACCAGTAGATTCATCTATATAATACTTTATCTTTAACGTGCCCCTTTTTTCAAAATGGTCTGTATCTCCTATAACTATTAAGGACTCAATTGCATCTATAGTAGACATGGGTCCTTCTTTTATTTCGTCCCCCTTCTTCTCTAAAACATACATCATAGGTTTAGAGTAGGTTTCGTTAAAATCAGGCAAAAATCCATTCGATGCGTATTGGTACTCTAAAAAAGAATATTCATCTAGTATTGCATCAATCATTGTCTTGCCATCTTCAAGATATGTTCTTTCTTCTTTTAATTCATAGAAACAGGCACTAGAATAACTCCATCCTGTTGCAATATATGTATTACCTTCTAGGTCCCATTCTTTAGTAGATTCATGGAGGACATCTTCCATATCAAAATTATCAAGTGCTACTTGATTCACATGTTCAATTGACATAGGATCATATTCATAATAGTATTGATAATATTTCTGATTAAAATAGGCATACATAAGCAAACTTCTAAGATCTGGTTGCTCGCCTTCCAAAAAAGTTGGAAGGTGATCAAATCTTTTTTCTAAAGCTAAATTAAAATAAATTGATTTTTTTATTGCTTGTTCTTTCCTAGATATGGGATTAATAAATACACTACCATTTATGTAATCAACCTTAGCATCTAAGGTTTCAGCAACAAATCGCAATGGAACCATTGTCCTATCGTTTTTTAAAAAGGGAGCTATGTCTAGGTTGCCTATAGCTTTGCCATCTTTATATACCGCTTTTGAATCTAAGGCTAATTTTAGTTCAAAACCATCTGTGTCAAGATTAATTGTAGGACTTAACCTGAGCTTAAAGCCATCTTGATTTATAATAATATTGGGATCTTGCCAAATAACATCAGCACCTAGATTCTCAGCAATAAAGCGTATAGGTACCATTATCCGGTTATTGACCAAAGTTGGCTGCACATTAACACAATCAATCTTCTCATCATTAATATAAATAGAAGATTCAGCTAAAGCTGATACAGATGTAAACAGCATAATTAACGCAACTAATACACCAATTAATTTTCTTTTAAAAATCATCATTACCTCCTCGAAAAAATTTTTTCAATCTACTTTTTTATTTCTGAAAATGTATTTATTCTCTTTTATCTTTAATTGATATTCTATGTTGTAGAGGAGACCTTTGGTCTCCGCTTTTTTCACATTATCCATCAGATGTGTCATTGGTGCATAAAATTCCTTAAAGTCAGTTTAGAATCATTTCTAGAGCTTGATGTAAGCCCTTAAGGATCAATAATATGGAATTTCAATAACCCATTCTTTATCTGATACAAATATAGCTTCTTTAAAAGATAAATATAAGGTGTCTAAATTTTCTGGTAGAGCTTCAAAATACAAGGTCTGATATCTTTTAAGATTATGAAATATTGTAGCAGCTTCTTCCATTTCAAGCTGCTTATCATATATTTCCTCCATCTTTGAATCTAGTTCTGGAATCTCTCCACTCATCTCTTTAAATTCGTATAGTGTACCTTGGTTATCTTTCAATATGGGTGAACTCATTTCAATCAAGCGCCCAGATTGATAAGAAAGAACAATTTCTCCTTTATTTAGATCAATATTTTCTACCTTCACCATAGTACCTTCTATTTCTCTAGCGAATTCTTTCCATTTGTCATTAGATTTTTTTATATCTAGCTTTACAGGGTTAGTTTTTTGCATGACTATGTTTTTTAGAATCACTTTCAATTCTGAGGGTTCTTTAACTGGCAGGTGATATTCGGTAGATGATATACTGCTTTTACTACTACCTCCCCCAGAAATCTCATAGCTATCAATTATTTCTTTGTTGTTCATCAAAACCAACGTGTCTTCTAGTATTATTCTACTAAAAAATGGGGAGTCCCATATTTCACCTATATCCCACTGTCTTTTTTTTACTAAACAATAACCTCTCTTTTCTGTTTCATCGGCTATTGTATCTTGTAGTCCCCAGTTTATACTAGTTGCAGTACTGCCTAGTATTAATTCATATACATAAAATTCAAAACCATCGCTTTCAGATATTAGTCCACGTATTATTTCATGGTCATTACCAGTTCTGAAAACCGGCACTTCCATACTCCAATCCCCACGCACACCGTCTATTTCTTCAAACTCCACCATAACTGTTTCTTTCTCAAGATCCAAAGATGTGTAGAATAAAAAAATACCACTTGCTTTACCATCATCAGTTCTACTAACACGCCATGTTGAACTAGAGGTAAACAGTTGACTAGAAGCTTGTTTTATCGATGGGTTAGTTCCACCCGTAGTCTCTGAATGTCCTTCTTCATCCTCCCAGGAGGCAATTAATATGACTCTGACTGAATCAGCAATAAGCTGATGAACTGTAAAGGTTATACCCTGGTCTTTAGCAGTAAGCTCTAATACAGGAGCTTTTTCACTTGCCCATACCAAGCCTTGGTCCCGATCATTTGAGTTAATAATGCTATCTAGCACTTCACGATTACTCTCTTTTTCAGTTTCTTTTAAACCCATGCCATACTCTTGGGCTATATTATTACATCCAGTTACTGAAATAGCTACAAGGATTGCTAACAATATTAGTATGTTTGTCAAATATCTAAGCATTACTTACACCTCACTTATTGTAAAACCTGCACTTTAAATCTTAGTTTCCTGTATTTTACTTCACATTTTCCATCTGATACGCCTAATATAATATCAAATGCTGTTAGAATCTATTAATGGAATATTAAGCAAAAGCTTAGCTAAATGATTCCAAGTAAAATAGTTTGCTGAAACTATTTAATGCTTAACCCTAAATAAATAAACCCTAGAGCTACTAAATATGCAATAAAGAATAAAATTCTGTTTTGTTTAGACGAATTTTTCATCCAGCCCCATCTTTTTTTATCCACATCCAACCAATAAAAATCAGCTATAACTGCAAGTGCAATTATTCTTTTGTGAGTCAGAGATGCCTTCAGGAAAGCCAACGCGTACTACTGCCCTAACTGAACCTCCGGCAGTAGCCGTAGCAGTGGCACACTCAGAGTGGACAACAACATCCTTTCTCCTTCGTAACCAGAACATCACCTGACTTATAATTTTCTTGACCATCCTAAGTGAATGGAGTATCCATGGAAATAGAGGACCACGCCCATAGGAGCGTTGTATTTTAAAAAGCACACGTGCGGCGCAAATAATACCGGCGACATTTAGTATAGTGCCCGTACTAACATAAAAAACTGTCCAGCCTGTAGACATCATCATACCCCTCTCTCTAATACATCACTGCAGGCGTATTCTACAGGCATTTTGAAACTCCTGCCGGATGTTTATCTATTTCCTCAAAAATTAAGGCTATCTTGGCAGATGGAAGGAATAAAAGATAGGAATTTGCTTTTTCCTGCAACAACTATAGAATTTTCTGTCATGAATGTCAATCTAATACGATAGATTCATATAGTTATTACTTCTCAGCTAACTGCCAGTTATTAGCCTTATCCGAAGTTAAGTTTTCCCCCCAGTATATGGATACTGGTAAGTAATATAGCTTTAAAATTCCTTCTTAATTAATTATCCTTCGAGACCGAATCAAGTGTTCACGAAGGTAGTACGCCTCGGAAGAAGCCATTTCAATGAGTGCATTCAGTAAAACACAACAGGCTTCATGTAAGTCCCTTGGTAATGGTTCAGTATTATCAAGCAGTAAGTATCTCTGAATAGCCCTCTCCAAATAAAACACGGTATTTACACCAGAGAATAAATGCAATCCCCCGGTTTCCTTTTGGTGTTTGGAAAGAATGTGCAATCCAGGTTCCTTGAAAATACTCGGGAAATGGTACATCAGGGAAGTCATCGCTTCAAAAACGTCCGGATTGATACCGGCATTAGTAACAAATTCGAGAATTAGGTCTTTTCCTAGAGCAATATCCTGATTTTCATGGTCTATTTTTTGCCAAGGGGTATCAGAATGTAACATTCC
>LOER01000013.1 GCA_001515945.1 Desulfitibacter sp. BRH_c19 | reverse complement strand
GCTAATATTGCAGTTGTTTATGGAATACTTGTAGGCGTATTTATTTACAAGGAATTATCTTTTAAAGACTTACCAAAAATTTTAAGGGCCGCAGCCATAAGTAGTTCATTAGTACTTTTAATAGTAGCAGCAGCATCAGCCTTTGGACTAGTGTTGACTAGAGAGCAGATACCTATGAAGGTTGCTGAAATGTTAATAGGGATAACAGAAAATCCCATTATGTTGCTGATGATACTAAATGTATTACTACTGGTAGTTGGAACATTTATGGAAACAAACGCAGCCATTATCATTTTAGCACCAATTCTGTATCCAGCCATTGTTCATCTAGGGATAGATCCAATTCACTTTGGGATAATTATGGTAGTGAACTTGGCAATAGGTATGATCACACCACCTCTTGGAGTAAACTTGTTTGTTGCCTCTAGTATGCGGAAGATGCCAATAGAAAAATTAATAAATGCTAATTGGTGGTATCTATTAGCTTCTATTGTAGCCCTGCTTGTGATCACTTATTTCCCAGGGTTAAGTTTATGGTTGCCAAGTATTCTTAATTAGAGCGAAACTTAATACCTATGGAACTTCTAGCTTAGCTAGTTTCAAAAATTCGTGAAAGGTGGAGTTGAGCAATGCTAAAAAGTCAACACCTTAGAGAAGTAAACACTCAGGGAGATGGACTTCGCTTAGGAAGTGGATGGACACCATCAGACTTGGCAAAACCACAAGTGCTGATAGATAGCGTATTTGGAGACAGTCATCCGGGGAGCCATCATTTAGACAAACTTGTAAATTCAGCAAAAAATGGACTATACAGCGTAGGCTGTAAGCCTGCAGTATATACAGTAACAGACATTTGTGATGGAATAGCCATGGCTCATGATGGAATGAACTTTTCATTACTATCTAGAGAAATCATAGCCATGATGGTAGAAATCCATGCATTAAGTTCACCCTTTGATGGACTGATGCTAGTATCAAGCTGTGATAAATCAATACCAGCTCATTTAAAAGCCTTAGCGAGACTGGATATGCCAGGGCTTCATATCTGTGGAGGAGCAATGATGCCAGGACCGGATTACTTATCCTCAGAAAAACTATATGGATCAGGCGACAAAGAAAAAAGAGGCGAAATCACAAGCCAAGAGTTACTGGTAGAACAAATAAACTCCTGTCCATCCTGTGGAGCATGTCAGTTTATGGGAACAGCAAGCACAATGCAAACAATGTCGGAGGCTCTAGGCTTGAGCCTACCAGGAAACGCATTGATGCCGGCGAGCATAAACCAGTTAGAGCATCTTTCATATAGAGCAGCAGAACAAGTAAAAGAACTAATGGACAAGAGTATCACACCAAAACAAATACTAACAAGAAAAGCCTTTGAAAACGCAATAATGGTACATGCAGCAATCTCTGGTTCAACAAATGCAACGCTACATTTACCTGCAATAGCTCATGAAGTAGGCTTAGAAATCACAGCAGACCTATTTGAAGAAATACATTCTAAGATACCAGTACTAGTAAGCCTAAAGACAAGTGGCAAATGGCCAACAGAATTACTATGGTTTGCAGGCGGAGTACCAGGGGTCATGATGCAACTAAAAGAATATCTGCACCTAGATGCCCTGACAGTTACAGGCAAAACAGTAGGAGAAAATCTAGAAGAACTAGAAAGAAACGGCTACTTCGGAGTAGGTAAAGGATATTTAAGAAACTACGGACTAACAGCAGAAGAGGTTATCCAGCCAATAGATAAGCCATATAAGCAAGGTGGCGGATTAGCAGTATTATACGGAAGCTTAGCTCCAGAGGGAGCAGTAGTAAAACACGCAGCAGTAGACCCAAAAATGCATGTCCATACAGGGCCAGCACGACCATATGATAGTGAAGAAGCGGCAGTAGAAGCAATCCTATCAGGACAAATTAAACCAGGAGATCTTATAATAATCAGATATGAAGGACCTCAAGGAGCAGGAATGCCAGAAATGCTTCGTACAACAGAAGCAATATACACAAATCCAGAATTAGTAGCAACAACAGCCCTAATAACAGATGGAAGGTTTTCAGGTGCAACAAGAGGTCCAGCAATCGGACACGTATCTCCAGAAGCAGCAACCGGAGGCCCGCTAGCATTAGTAGCAGAGGGTGACCTTATATCAATAAACATTCCTGAGAGGAAATTAGATATAGTAGGAATAGCTGGAAAAGAAGCAGACAAAGCAGAAGTAGAAAAAATACTAGTAGAACGCAAAAAGAAATGGAATAGACCTATTAAAGAAAACAAAGGTGTTCTTGGATTATTTCAATCATTAGCTGCATCACCCATGAAAGGTGCATACCTAGAGTGGAATAAGTAGATAAAGGGGCAACTCACAGTATATCCCGGTGAGGCCCCTTCTATTACGATTATGCAGAATTTCTTTTACCTAAAAACTATTAAGCTTTGGTAAACCTAAAGAAAATAATGGTCATCTATTGTTGCGTTTGTCAAGAGATTTCATCATTAGTGATTTAGTACTGCTTAGGTGGTCCAATATCTTTTGATATGCATCATCTTCTGAGCCATTTTCTATGGAAGCTACTATGGCGTTGTGTTCAGATAATGCAGAGTATATTCTGCTCTTATCTTTTAAGGTTTCAAGAGATATAATTTGTATTTTATCTCGATGGGATTTGTAGATATCATTAAAGCATTTATTATTGGAATGTTTTATAATGCTTTCATGGAATAACCTGTCTGCATCCCAAAACTCATTTGAGCTTTCATTTTTGCTGGCTTTCTCTTGGAAGAGTAGTGATTCTTTTAGCTTATACAATGATTTATTAAAGGCAACAGAATGGGTTTCCTTGCACCGTATTAAATGCTTAATACAAAAGCCCTCAATGGCTTCTCTTAATTGAAAGACATCAATAATTTCTTCAGTAGAAATCATTTTAACTATAAAACCTCTGTATGGAACAATATCAACTAGGCCTTCGTGCTGCAATTGTAAGACAGCTTCTCTAACAGGGGTCCTGCTTACACCAATGTTATTAGCAACCCATTGATCAGAATAAAGCTTATCCACTTCAAGCTCTAAATTTAGTATTGATTCACGAAGGTAACTATATACCTGTTCTTTTAAACTTGGGGCTTTTTTTATATGCATTAATTCACATCCTAGCAATAGATATGAACAGTATACCAAACATCTAGATATTTGTATATTTTTTGCATTTGCATTGAAGCAGTAACATGTTACATGTTATACTAAGAATATTCTACTATTAGTGTCCCCTTAAAGTCAGTAACTTGAGAGGGGAGTCTTTAATGGTATGACTTATTACTTCTGAAATAGATAATACCGTTGTTAAGTTGTATGTGACACCTTAAAAGGAGGTCTACAGGTGAAGACAGATATTATAAATAGTCTAAAGAAGATTGTAGGTAGCGACAATATCTTAACCAGTAAGATATCTATGGAAATGTATTCCTACGATTCTTCTCCTTTCATTTATCAACCCGGGGCGGTTGTATTTGCTGAAACTACTGAAGAAGTGGCTGAAATAATAAAACTTGCTAATGAAACGGGTATTAAGGTAGTACCAAGGGGAGCTGGAACATGTCTAAGTGGTGGAGCGGTTACCCCAGATGCTGGAATTATTCTTGTTCTAACTAAAATGGATAAGATTTTAGATATAGATATCATTAATGAGACAGCACTAGTTGAACCAGGGGTTATAAATCTTAATTTAACCAAGGTTGTTGAACCAATGGGATATATGTTTGCTCCTGATCCAGCTAGTCTTAAGGTTGCAACTATAGGTGGCAACGTTGCAGAATGCGCCGGAGGAATCAAAGGAATAAAATATGGAGTGACTAAAGAACATGTTTTGGGCATGGAGGTAGTACTGCCAACTGGGGAGATTGTACAGTTGGGTGGTTTTCCAAATCCAGCTGATAATAGACCAGATTTAACAGGTATATTTAATGGATCTGAAGGAACCTTTGGAATTGTTACAAAAATATTAGTTAAACTCACCAAAAAACCAGAAGCGGTAAGAACAATGGTTGCAATATTTGATAGTTTGGATAAAGCTGCGGAAGTAGTTTCCACTATAGTTTCCAGGGGCATTGTTCCTACCACATTAGAAATTATGGACAGGGCTACTCTTAGAGCAGTAGATGATTTTCTGAATCTTGGCTTTCCAAAAGACGCAGAGGCTTTACTGTTAATTGAGGTAGATGGTTATGAAGTTGAACTGGATGCACAGATTGATACTATTACTGAGATATGCAAAGAAATGGGTGCTAGTAGCTACAAGAAAGCAGAAAATGATGCGGAAAGAGAAAGTTTATGGCTCGCTAGACGTTCAGGTAATGGTGCCTTAGGTAGGATAAAGCCTGCCTACATGGTTCAAGATGTTACAGTTCCAAGGAGCAAACTCCCAGAAATGTTTCGAAAGGTTACGGAAGTAGGTAAGAAATATAATATTACAATTGCTCAGATAGCCCATGCGGGGGATGGAAACCTACATCCACACTTACTATATGATCCTAAGGATGATGCTGAACATCATAGAGTAGAAGAGGCTAGTAAAGAGATATTTAAAGCTGCCCTTGATATGGGGGGGTGCTTGACAGGAGAGCATGGAATTGGGTTAGAAAAATTGCCATATATGGAGCTTGCATTTACTAAAGCTGACTTACATTTTAAAACAAGAGTTAAAAATCTCTTAGATCCCAATTTAATTCTAAATCCCGGCAAGGTGATTAAGGCTGGATAAGGCATTAATAGGAGGTAGGCACATGAATTTAGATTCTATTAAAATAATCATCAATGAGAAACTGCCGGCTTTAAAGGTTGATGATATTCAAGGAAATATTGTAGTTTATCCTCAGGACTCTGAGGAAATTAGTTCCTTTATTAAGTTATGTAATCATAAAGCCATTCAAATAATTCCTATTGGTAGTGGAAGTCAAATTATAGGTGCTAAGCAACCACAAGTATATCTCTCTACACGTAAAATGAACAGGGTTATTGAGTTAGCAAAAAATGATTTAACTGTTTCTGTAGAGGGTGGCATTAGTATTAAGGAGTTAGCAGATATCTTGAGGCAAGAAAACTTTTTGCTTCCTATAAGCTACCATGAGAAACCCAGCTCTACAATAGGTGGTCTGTTAGCTAGAGATGCTGGGGGCATTGAACAATATGCTTATGGTACAATAAACGATTATTTATTAGGTTTGGAATTTGTGACTCCAACTGGAGAGTTGATTAAAACAGGCGGAAAAACTGTAAAAAATGTTACAGGATATGATTTTACTAGGTTATTTGCAAAGAGCTGGGGTACATTAGGCGTAATTGTAAGAGCTACCTTTAAACTCATTCCCATGCCAGAGGAAAAAGCATTATTTATTACTGAAGCAGCTTCAGTCGATGATCTAACTCAGGCAATGAAAGAGGTTTTATCTAAAAGATTTGCTTTAGTGTCTTTTATGGGAATGTCTGCAAAAATGCTGGGGCTAACTGAAGATTCAAAATATGCCAGTTTCTTTGTATTAGCAGGGTCTAAGATTGCCGTTGAACACCAGTTGCAAGTTTTAAAAAGCATAGTAGATATTAAAGGATTGATTACAGGTAGAGATAATGTAGATGCTTATTTAGAAAAGTTATTCAGTAGCAAAGGGTCAGTATCAAAAATCAGATTTGGGACCGATCGTAGAAGCCTTTTGGATTTATTGCCAAGAAACTTAGATGAATTACTAAACAATAATTCGATGGAGATTATACTAGATGGCGGAAATGGAATGGTCGAATTATCTACAAGTTCAGATTTCAATGAAGCTAAAAAGATGATAACTGAAAAACTACAGGATTTTAAAATGTGCTTTACTGATAATAGAGCGCCTCTTGATATACTTTATAATCGTATGAAAAAAGAGCTCGATCCAAATCTAATTATGTATCCACACAATCCAAGATTTATGGAGGTGAGCTAGGATGGAAGCAAAGATTTTGAAGTGTAATAAATGTGGGTTTTGCCAAGAGGTATGTCCAACCTATAGTATATCAAAAAATGAATCTAATGTTGCCAGGGGTAGAGTAAGGCTAGCTCGCTTAGTTTGTGAAGGCAATTATAAGTGGGGTAGTGAACCCGAAATTGAAGAGCATATAAAAAGCTGTTTGCTCTGTAAAGCTTGTGTAACAAACTGTCCTTCAAGTGTTGCAACTGATAAGATCATGATGGAAGCTAGAGAAAAAATAAATGCTGCCAATGGGTTTTCTATGTTTCACAAGGCAGCGTATAGGGGAGTATTTTCAAATCGGAAGAGATTTAAAACAGTATCCGGATTAGCTCGATTTTATCAGCATAGTGGTGCAAGATGGTTGGTTCAGGGGAGTGGGATTCTGGGAATAGTTAAAAAAGTTAAAAGAATGGAAGACCTATTACCAGCCCTGCCCAAAAAGAGCTTTTTCCAGCAGGCACCAGATTTAATTAGAAAGATTGACAAACCAAAGTTCAAGGTTGGCTACTATGTTGGTTGTGCTACTAATGGTTTCTTTAGCCAAATAGCTGTTTCTGCCGTAAAAGTGCTTCAACATTACAACTGTCAGGTTTATGCTCCAGAGGTTGAGTGCTGTGGTGGTCCTCATCAAAGCGCCGGTGATTTTGAGGAAGGCAAAAGGTTAGCTAAGGAAAACATTGATAGATTTGTTGGTCGAGACCTTGACTATATTGTAATAGACTGTGCAACATGTGGAAGTACTCTAAAGGAATATGCGGAGCTTTTAAAAGATGATAAGGAATATAGTAAAAGGGCTGAAGAAATATCAAAAAAGATAATTGATATAAATAAATTTGTACTTGATAAGTTAGACGTGGATGTGCGGAAATTAGGTAGGGTATCATATAAAGTAAGTTATCATGATCCTTGCCACGGAGTTAGAGGCCTGAAGATAACCAAAGAGCCAAGGGAACTTCTAAAATTAATACCAGGTATTGAATTTAGTGAAATGAAACAGGCAGACTGGTGCTGTGGTGGAGCAGGTTCTTACTGTTTCCTCCAAGATGGCAATTCTGAAAAAATACTTGAAATGAAGCTAGAAAATTTTAAAGAAACAGGTGCGAATATCTTAGCAACCTCATGTCCAGCTTGTATGATGCAGTTGGGACATGGGTTAAGGAGTAGAAAAATAAAAGCTAATACACTACACCCTATAGAGATTTTAGAAAGAGCAATTACAACCTAACCGCATTCTTTATATAGTTCAGCGGGCAATCATACTTGCTGAACTTATTGTACAACTCAACTTAGGCTGAAAATAAGGTTATTATTAAACTAAATCTAGCGAAGGAGTGGATAAATTGCGAGTAAAAAGCATACCAAAAATGTATCGCATAAGACAAAACTTTGGTGTTCAAAAACTAGAAAATGTTGAAGAGGAAATGGAAAAAGGTTTTGCCCAATATAAAGGCCTAATATCTCCAGGTGCTAAAATTGGAATTGCAGTTGGCAGTAGAGGGATTTATGCGCTCCAGAAACTTGTAATAACAGTTGTTAATGAAGTTAAAAAGTGCGGCGCTATACCTCATATCATTCCTGCTATGGGAAGCCACGGTGGTGCAACTGCTGATGGACAAGAAGAGTACTTAAAGGGTTATGGAATTACTGAAGAAGCTGTTGGAGCCCCTGTATTAAGCAATATGAAAGTTGAGCAATTAGGTACTGTTGAACCCGAAGGATTACCAGTTTACTTCGATAAAGTAGCCTTATCAATGGATGGTCTAATAATGCTAAATAGGATAAAGCCACATACTGATTTCCATGATATTACTGAAAGTGGTGTATTAAAGCAAATGGCTATAGGATTTGGAAACCATGTAGGTGCGTTAGCCATTCATGAATTTGGTATTTATGGTCTTGCCAAGCTTATTCCTAGAGTCGCTGAAGTAATTATGGAAAAAGCACCTATTCTTCTAGGGGTAGCGGTTCTAGAAAATGCGGAAGATACAACAGCTAAAATAGAAGTTATACCTAAGGCTAAAATTTTAGAGCGAGAAAAAGAACTTATAATTGAAGCCAAGTCTTTAATGCCTACCCTGCCTTTTAATCAAGCTGATGTCCTGGTTGTTCAAGAAATGGGGAAGAACATTAGTGGTGTGGGTATGGATTCAAATGTTACTGGCAGAATACTTGTTAGGGGCCAAGAAGAGAGTGGAGACTTGTCTATCTATAGAATTGTATGTCTTGATCTGACTGAAGAAAGTCATAACAATGCGTTGGGAATGGGTCTAGCAGATGTAATTACACGAAGGCTTTATGATAAGGTAGACTTAAAAACTACCTATGCCAATGTAATATGCTCTGGATTTCTTGAAAGAGGCTTTATCCCCATTATTCAAGATTCGGACAAGGATGCAATACTGACGGCATTGTCTAGCTGCAATAGAAAAGTAACTATGGAAGATGCCAAGGTAGCGATTATCAAAAATACTTTGGACATTAAAGAAATTCTCGTATCCGAGGCGCTTTTAGATGAAGTAAAGCAAAGAGACCACATCGAGGTATTAGGACAAGAAAAGCTAAACTTTGACGCAGAAGATAACATCTATGGGGTCAGGCTTGACAAATTGACAAATTAGAAGGAAGTAGGAAGAAGGAAGCAAAAGGGAGGCGAATAGTCGGTTCTCTTGCTTCCTTTTCCATTCAATCTTGCTTTGTGTGATAACATTTCATTCAGCAAGCCTTAAACCCAGGTTTTTGGCGTAGCTGTATAGTTCCATGAATTCTATTTTGGTTAGACCTCTGGAAATTTCTTTATATTGGAATGCTTTGTGGGCTGGGTGGTATTGGTCCATTAGATTTACTAGGCAATCTGGAGAGAGTTCTTTTTGTATAAACTCTAGCACTTCTTTAGAATTATTGAGGTTGCCAGGCATTACCAAATGTCTTATTATCAAACCCCGATATGCAATATTGTTCTTATCTACCTTTAACCCTCCCACCTGTCGGTCCATTTCTTTTAGTGCTTGCTTAACCCTGGTGCTATAACTCTTAATATTGGAGTATTTTTCGCCAAGTGAATCATCGGAGTATTTAAAATCAGGCATATAGATATCAACAACACCATCAAGGAGTTCAAGGGTTTTCATTCTCTCGTAACCGCCACAGTTGTAAACTATGGGAATTTTCAGGCCGTTCCGGGCAGCCAATAGAAGTGCTTCAAGTATATTTGGAACAAAGTGCGTAGGGGTAACAAGGTTTATATTATGACAACCGTGTCGGTTTTGTATATTCAGCATTATTTCGGCTAACTTTGAATTCTCTATTATCTTTCCTTCCCCTCCGAAACTCAGTTCACAGTTTTGGCAAAAAACACATTTCATATTGCAGTATCCAAAGAATATAGTTCCTGAACCATGTCTACCTACAAGTACAGACTCTTCTCCAAAATGGGGACCATTGCTCGAAATAATTGCCTTGTCCAATGCTCTACAAAAACCAGTTTTTTCCTGCCTGTCTACATTGCATTCGTGCGGGCATAGGTTACAATTTGTATAATGGGTTCTAGCTTTTAGGACCTTTGCCTCTAGTTTATTGGTTCCAAGGAGTTTTATATAGCCAGGTTCATATTTTTTTGACATTAATTTAGCCCCCTACCAGTTATGGCTTTCTGAATTTTTAAGGCAGATCAAAAGTCTTTATAGACTATATCGTATGCTAAATCAGCTGGATTATACGGGGTCAGGCTTGACAAATTGACAAATTAGAAGGAAGCAGGAAGAAGGAAGCAAAAGGGAAACGAATAGCCCTCATTTTTAGCTTTCTCATCTTCAGGAGCTTGGTTGTAGGTAGTCGGAGCTTGTTACTACTTACTGTAACAAGCTCAAGAGAGAATCAAAGGACAAAGCGATCTGATAGATATATTTATCCTCATCCATTACTATTACATACTTATAGAGGCGTCCATCCTGAAAGCTTGCCTTAATATGTGTGGCGAAATATGATTTATTATGTACAAAAAAAGCATCTTTAACTTCAGGCATCAGCTTAAACAAGTTAATTCCAGTACCATTTTTCTTACTGGAATACTTAAATAAACCACTTGGATCTGCAATGCTTACATAATCTACCTTAAGGTCCTTAGCTACTTTTACAAGGAAATCGAAGGTAAGTTCGTCCTTTGACTTTAGTTTAGTAGCTATATTTTTGAACTGAATGGATTTTTGATACATTAACTTATCCATAACCCGACTCGCAATTTCTTGTTTAGAGTTTTCCGCTAACTCAAAAAGATGTTCCATGGAGTTATTAATCTCTTCAAAGGAAGTGTTCTGTTCCTGGGAGGCCGCTGCTACTAATTCCGTTGCATCTGCTGTTTCTTTGGATAATATCTGATTTTCCTTCATTTTTTCTAAAACATTACTGCTAGCATTATTAACTTCACCCATCTGTTGCTCAATGTTATGAATTTTATCTGATGCTTCTTTGAAGGAAAGTATAATTTGCTTCAAGACTTCCCCTGTATTATTATTAATCTCAACACCTTCTATAACATAGTTTGTCACTTGTTCAAAAGCTTCGGTTGATAGGCTAATTTCTCCTTGTATTTCTTGTATAATAGCGTCAACTTCATTTGATGCGTTATTTGATTCTTCGGCAAGCTTCTTTACTTCTTCTGCAACCACGGCAAATCCCCGACCATGTTCACCAGCTCTGGCTGCTTCTATGGCGGCATTTAAAGCCAGTAAGTTAGTTTGGTCGGATATATTCTTAATAGTTTCAATTATTTGGCCGATTTTTTCAGAGCGAGTCTTGAGAGTATATAACTTATCCGCAGTTTCCTTGACTCTTTCTTCAATTTGATGCATTTTCTCCATTGCCTTTCTTGCCTCAGCCTCACCCCTAGAGGCTATCTGAGTAGAACTGTTTGAGGAATTAACCGCTGCTTGTGCAAAATCCACAGCTTTTCGAACAATCTCCACTATATTTTGAGTAAAATCTGCTGTCCTATTAATAACTTCAAATTGTTTTAAATTTTGGGATGCTATTTGCTGATTATTAGCAACAACATTTTCCGAAGCACTAACTCCTTCTTTCGATGCAACTTTAACTTCCTCAACTGTACTTGCAACTTGTATAGCATTTTGTAAGGCTTCTGCAAAAAATTTCTTCTGGTCTATTACAGCATCATCAAACTCATGAAGGTATTCATTATCCTTGTGAGCGGTACCCTCAGTTGTTTCTTTTAAAAATAGCTTGAAACCAACTAATATCAAAGCTGTATTAAAAATACCCAAGACACCTAATTCAGACCACCCATTTAAACCTATTGCTTTAGATATACTTGCAGCAAATATAAACGATACAACCACAATTAAACCAGCTCTCATTTTAGCACCTCCAGTTAGTTACCTCATGTCAATACAATTTCAACATTATTCACCAAATTCCTCCAAAAACAACCATAATTGACAGAGCTTTATTTAACAGGAAGCGTAGGGATGGTTCTCTTGTTTCCACTTTCTTGGTGTGGTAAAATGTAGAAAAAATACTGAGAGTGATGATTATGCCACGAAGAGCAAGAGAAAAGAGTGAAAGAGGAATATATCATTTCATGTTAAGAGGAGCTAACAGGCAGGAAATCTTTCACGATGATGAAGATAGAATAAGAACGACAGTTAAGAAGAGTATTAGGAATTTCACCTAATTTGATATTTAAAGCATAGAAGAAAAATACAACCAATTCCGAGGAGGAAAATTATGTTAACAAGAGAGCATGCTTATGCATTATTAACGAAGTACAATAAAAACAAATCTTTGATAACCCATGGCCTTGCTGTAGAGTCTGTTATGCGCTATTTTGCTAGAAAAAATAAAGAGGATGAAGAATACTGGGGTATTGTGGGACTGATACACGATATTGACTATGAACTCTATCCTGATGAGCATTGCCATAAGAGTAAAGAAATTTTGGAACAAGAAGGTGTCGATGATGATATCATTCATGCTGCTATATCCCATGGGTGGAATATCTGTATTGATGTAGAGCCTATCAAGAAAATGGAAAAAGTACTTTATACAATTGATGAACTTACGGGACTCATAACAGCTGCAGTTTTAATGAGACCGAATAAAAGTATAATGGATCTTGAGGTTAAATCAGTCAAGAAAAAATTTAAATCAAAAGGTTTTGCCGCTGGCGTAAACCGTGAATTAATTATTGCTGGTTGTGAAATGGTAGAAATGGATTTAGATACAGTCATTCTATGGACAATAGAAGGCATGAAAGAATCAGCCGCCGAGCTTGGGCTTGCAGGCATATAAATAAACTTAGTAGTCATTTTAAGTTAAGAAGGAAGCAAATGGACGGTTTACCGAAAGAACCACAGATCTATATGAAAGAGAATATGCTTCCTTCCTATGTTTCCTCTGCTTCTACTCTTCTGTGTTATACTTTGCTCGCAAGAGTAGATAATAACTAGTGTGAGAGTTTTTTTCATTTATTGATATGCAGAAACAATGATGAATAGGAAGGGAGCTTTAACATGGATAAACGGTTACTAGAAAAATATGCCCAGCTTGTGGTAAAAACAGGGGTAAATATTCAGAAAGGGCAGACTCTTGTTATTTCTTCTCCTATAGAATGTGCACCATTTACTAGAATGATGGCAGAGATTGCTTATCGAGAAGGGGCACGAGAGGTAGTTGTTAGTTGGGAGGATGAATTGCTGTCCAAGATTAAATACTTACATGCACCAGAAATAGTGTTTGAAGAATTTCCAGCATGGAAAAAGGAATTTTACCTTTCCTATGTACGTCAAGGAGCAGCATATATCAATATTTTAGCCACAGATCCAGAGCTTATGAAGGATGTGAATCCTGAAAGAATCGCCAAGGCTCAAAGAACTGCCGGTGCTGCCATAAAGGAATATAGGGAACGGAGAATGGCAAACAAGAATACCTGGTGTGTGGTATCTATTCCTACAAAGGCTTGGGCACGAAAGGTTTTTCCGGATTATAAAGAAAATGAAGCTATAGAGAAGTTATGGGAAACCATTTTTAAAACTGTCAGGGTAGATACAGAAGATCCTATTACTGCATGGAATGAACATAAGAGTCATTTGAAGAAGAGCCTGGATTTCCTGAATACCAATATCTTTAAATATCTTCATTATAAGAATTCTCTAGGTACAGACTTGAGAGTCGAGCTTCCGGAGAGGCATTTATGGATTGGGGGTTCAGAATACACACCTGAAGGCATAGAGTTTATTGCCAATATGCCTACTGAGGAGGTATTTACTCTGCCGAAAAAGACAGGCGTTAATGGTACTGTAGTCAGCTCAATACCTTTAAACTATAATGGTAATCTCATCGAAGGGTTTTCACTTACTTTTAAAAATGGTAAGATTGTTGACTTTAATGCTAAAAAAGGCCAAGAGGTACTTAAGAAGCTAATTGAGACAGATGAGGGATCATGCTATCTCGGTGAAGTGGCATTGGTTCCATATGATTCGCCCATCTCCAACACCAAGATACTGTTCTATAATACATTATTTGATGAAAATGCATCCTGCCATTTGGCTATTGGAAAAGCGTATCCAGTATGTATCCAAAATGGTGAAAATATGAGCAAGGAAGAATTGACGAAATTGGGAGTAAATGATTCCATCGTACATGAGGATTTTATGATAGGAACAGAGGATCTTGAAATTCTTGGAACTACAGTAGATGGAAAAGAAATATCCATATTTAAAAATGGCAACTTTGCACTTTTACGTTATGAGCACTCCCAATGAGTGCTTTTTTTTTGCCTTTTAGGAGGCAATCTTTCAAAACTTTTTTAAAGAATAATAAAAAAATGCTCATAAGTTATTGACATATGCCCAAAATAATAATAGAATTAGTTATGGGCATTAGCCTATAACTAGAACATATTATTAAAAGGGGCGAAAATATATGAAGATTTGTGTTTCAGCAAGTGGAAATTCTATTGAAAGTAGCATGGATCCAAGGTTCGGGAGATCGGCATACTTTATTATTGCAGATGCCGATACAATGGAGTCTGAAATTATTGAAAATAGTGCAGCAGCTTCCGGTGGTGGGGCTGGAATCAATTCAGGACAGCTTATGGTTGATAGGGGTGTGGAAGTAGTAATTACAGGCAATGTAGGACCAAATGCCATGAATGTTCTAAAGGCTGCTAATATTGACATATACCATGGAGAATCAGTACCTGTAAAAGAAAACATAGATGAATTCAAAAAAGGACTTCTTAAAAAAATAACTAGTACAGTCCCCTCACACTTCGGTATGGGGGTACAAGGAGGACAGAAATGAGAATAGCGGTTTTAAGCGGCAAAGGGGGAACAGGCAAGACTACTGTTTCTGCAAGCTTGGCAACGTCAGTATCGTCATGCCAGTACATAGATTTTGATGTGGAAGAACCAAACGGAGCAATATTCTTAACACCTGAAATACAGGAAAGTAGCCCTGTAAAAGTACTGGTTCCAGAAGCTGATATAACTAAATGTAATGCATGCGGTTATTGTTCAAAGGCATGTCAGTTTAACGCAATTGCTGTGGTGAAGGATCATGTTCTTGTTTTCCCCGAAATCTGCCATCACTGTGGGGCATGTGTTATAGCCTGCCCTAATGATGCAATTAGTGAAGTAGAAAGGATTATTGGGGTTGTTGAAGCAAATGGTGATAATACATTTCTTCAGGGAAGGCTTAATGTGGGTGAGCCAATAAGTATACCTATCATATCTGCATTAAAGAAACGTATGAAAAAAGTCTTGCCTGTAATACTCGATTGCTCACCTGGGGCGTCCTGTACAGTAATTCAATCAATAGAAGAATGTGATTACTGTATTCTGGTAACAGAACCTAACCCTTTCGGACTTCATGACCTGAAAATTGCTACTCAGCTTGTAAGAAAGATGGAAATACCATTTGGGATTGTATTAAATAAAGCATCCGATAGCAGCAGGTTAATACATGATTTTTGCGAGAATGAAGGTATCGAGCTTCTAATGGAAATACCTTTTTCGAGAGAAATAGCTGAAAGCTATTCAAAAGGTATACTTCCTGTTAAACATAATGATTTTTGGAAAGAACAATTCGAAGAGCTGTATGAAAAGATTGAAAGGAGTGCCAGCAAATGAAACAGATTGTCTTTATAAGCGGAAAAGGCGGGACTGGAAAAAGCACTCTTGTTTCATCGCTAAGCATTCTGGTCAAAGACAAAATGCTCGCTGACTGTGATGTTGATGCTCCGAACCTACACATCTTGCTAAAGGGTGATGTTCTAAAAAAAGCTGACTATTATGGTGCAAAAGAAGCGGTGATTGACTCATCAGCATGTATAAGGTGCGGCCTATGTCAAGAAACATGCAGATTTGATGCAATTAACGAAGAGTTTGAAATCAAACCAATGAAATGTGAAGGATGTGGTGCATGCATGTTGGTATGTCCGCAGGAAGCAATATGCTTGCAAGAAGTCAAAACAGGAGAAACGTATGTATCTGAGACCTCAAGAGGCACCTTTTCCCATGCATTACTTGATATTGGTGCCGAGGGTTCTGGGAAGCTTGTAACAGAGGTAAGAAAAAACATTCAAAGTAACAAAAAAGATGAGAAATGGTTACTGATTGATGGTTCACCTGGTATAGGCTGTGTGGTGATTGCATCTATTACAGGAGCCGATGCAGTAGTAGTAGTTTCAGAACCTACAAAATCAGGTCATAGGGATATGGAGAGGGTTCTGGGAGTAGCTCGGCATTTTGGAATCCCAGCGTTTGTATGTATTAACAAGTACGACCTGAATCTGGAAGTAACTTCACAGATAGAAAGCTTATGCGAAAGTAACGGTTTTCCTGTCATTGGTAAGATACCGTTTGATCCATCGATAGTTAAGGCATTGGAGGAATTTAAAACTCCAATTGAGGCAGGCAACAGAAATGTCATCCATGAAATCGAAAGTATCTGGATGAAAATTGTAGATGAGCTGGAAAAGTTAAAAACCAACTAATAATATATCAATGGAGGTTTTAGCTATGCCTGTAGCAATATCTACAGATGGAAAATATGTTTCTCCGCATTTTGAAAGATGCCCATCATTTACACTAGTTGATATTGAAAACGGAAAAACAGTAAGAAGGTTTGAAATAGAAAACCCGGGCCATTCACCAGGTTATATCCCTCAGTTTCTGCATGAAAAAGACGTAAAAGGAATTGTCTCTGGTGGTATGGGAGCAAGAGCGCAAGGATTTTTCGTAGAACTGGGTATAGAAACAATTATGGGAGTAGATGGAAGCATTGATGAAGTAATAGAAAAATTGGAGAAGGGTGTACTTGAAGGTGGGCAGAGTTTATGTACGCCTGGGGCAGGAAAAGGATATGGCGTTGAAAAAACTGAATGTGATCATGCCCATGAGTGAAGTATTTTAATAAAGGAGTGATTTATTATGCCAAGAGGGGACGGTACAGGTCCAATGGGAATGGGACCTATGACAGGAAGAGGTGCAGGTAACTGCGCTAGTACTACAAATTCTGTTTTTGCTAACTATGCTGGAGCAAGATCTAGGCAAGGAATCTGTGGAGGAAGAGGATTTAGAAGAATCCGTTATCTCAAAGGGATTCAAGGCGGAGAAGGAGGTTATACTACGCCTATATCGAATGAACAAGTTTATGATGAAAAAGTGGCTTTGAAAAATCAGGAAGAGCTACTAAAAAAGCAACTTAAACAAGTAAAAGCCCGTTTGGAAAATTTTGAAGAAAAATAACATGCCTCCTTTAGGAAAGCAAGTTCTGAAATAATAGAGAACTTGCTTTTATTTTTTCTATAGCTATATTGAAATTTGGGCAGATACTGCTAGGCTCTTTTTTTAAGCAATTAATAATGGTAAAATAACATTGCAAATAAGTATATTGAAAGGAGAATAAAAAATTGGCTAGACCACCTAAATGGAAAAAGGTTGAATTCATTCCTAATATACAGCACTTTGTGCCTTTAGACATACATTCAAAAGACATGGAAGAAAACATTTTGAGAATTGAGGAAGTTGAAGCAATTCGCTTGAAGGATGTGGAGAAACTGGAGCAGGAAGAAGCCGCCGAAAAGATGGAAGTCTCAAGACAAACCTTCCAACGGATTCTTAATAATGCAAGGGAGAAAGTTGCTGACAGCATCATAAATGGTAAGGCTATCCGGATAGATGGTGGCAATTTCACTCGTAACATTTGCCCGGTACGATGTCTTGATTGTGGCAAAGAGTGGAAAGAAAGCTATGAGAACTTTGAAAGAATTATTAGTGGTCAATATCTATGCCAGGATTGTCAATCACAGAAAATAGTATGCCTCAATACCAAGGGGCAGAAGTTTTGCAAGCGTAATTGCTGGAGAAGGGGAAAAACAGAATAATTATCCAGTTATAGATTAAAGGGGTTAAGAGGCTAATAGGGCTTCTTTTTTTTGCAAAGCAGGTGAACTCATGGAAAGATGTTTTACTGTTTCTAGATATGACAAACAAAAAATGTTAAGATAATTAGAGTTATTAAATTATAACGAGGGGGCAACCTAATGAGTTCGAGTTATATATTGAATAAGAAGAAAAAACAATGGTTAAAAGAGTATCCTCTCTTAATAGATATTATGGAGTATAAGCCTGTATTTTGGATAAACCCTAAATTAAGTAAAGTGGATATAATACTTCCTGAACTAGCTGTATCACTAGAGGATATAAAGGATGCCGAGTTAAGGTTAGAAAGATTTGCACCCCTAATTTGTAGACTTTTTCCGGAAACTAGAACATGGGGAGGGATTATCGAATCGGAACTAATTGAAATTGCTTCAATGAAAGAAGCTGAAACACAAGAATATAGAGAATTCATTGAAGGCTGTCTTATGTTAAAATGCGACAATTATCTTCCTGTAGCAGGCTCAATAAAGGCCAGAGGGGGTATTTATGAAGTCCTTAAGCATGCAGAAGCTTTAGCTCTAAAACATGGATTGCTTAAATCTAGTGATAACTATACAAGGTTGGCAGATTCTGATTTGCTGGAATTCTTCAGTAAGTATTCACTTTCAGTAGGTTCCACAGGAAATTTGGGGTTAAGTATCGGAATTATAGGAACTTCATTAGGATTTAAAGTTACTGTGCATATGTCTTCTGATGCAAAGGAATGGAAGAAACATTTGCTTAGAAATCGAGGAGTCAATGTTCTGGAATATTCATCTGATTATAGCAAGGCTGTAGAGATAGGAAGGAAACAAGCAGAGGGTGACCCTTTGAATCATTTTATAGATGATGAAAACTCCAAGGACTTGTTTTTGGGCTATAGTGTTGCAGCCTTCCGGCTAAAAAAGCAACTTAAAGAGAAAGGCATCGAGGTTAGTAGCACCCAGCCATTGTTTGTATACATACCCTGTGGTGTTGGAGGTGCTCCAGGTGGTATATGCTTTGGCTTAAAGCAGGTTTTTGGAGATGCAGTTCATGTATTTTTTGCTGAGCCTACACATTCGCCCTGCATGCTTTTGGGATTGATGACCGGAGAGAATGAAAAGGTTTCTACGAAGGATTTTGGATTAGATAATATCACAGATGCAGATGGCCTTGCTGTAGGAAGATCTTCGAGTTTTGCAGGAAAAACTATAGAGAAGCTTTTGAGCGGTATTTATACCATCTCCGATAGTGAACTTTTTAAGCTCTTGTCTATGTTAAAAGATACAGAAAATATAAAAGTTGAACCGTCAGGTACACCAGGCCTGCTAGGACCTATTGTTCTCATGGGTGCAAACGGCAAAAGGTATGTTAAATCAAATAACTTGGCAGAAACGCTTGGGAATGCCACACATATAGCATGGGCTACAGGAGGCTTGTTTGTGCCAGATGATCTAATGAAAGAGCTCTATTGTGGGGGTCAGGCTTGACAAATTGACAAACTGACAAATTGACAATTGGCACAGGTTTTTCTAATTAGCGGCTAGAAAAAGGAAACAAATCTCTTTAACTAAAGAAGTTAAATTACTGCAAGGAGCATGGTATATTAACTAGGTTTATTATGTGAAGCGCTTTTCCCAGCAATATACCCGGAGGACCAGGCCCATTGCAGATTAAAGCCACCGCATAGCCCGTCAATATCTATGATTTCTCCGGCTAAAAATAAGCCTTTAACAATTTTTGACTCCATGGTGGTGGGGTTAATCTCATTCGTTACAATTCCTCCTGCGGTAACCTGGGCACTTGGCCAGCTTTTTGTTCCACTCACGTTAAAACGCCAATCCTGTAAGATAGTAATAATTTTCTCCCGTTCTTTAGAAGAAACACTAGCTACGGGACGTTTTAAGTCTGTAAGACCTGCTTCTTTTAGTAAGACAGGAATTAATCTTTTATTAATTAGACCAACCAAGCTAAATCCAAGTGTTTTCTGGGAGTCATTATTAAATCGTTTGATTATAAGCTCTCTTAGCTCCTCTTTGGCCATCTTATCTAAGATAGTTAACTTTAATACAACCTCTTTACCTTTCTGGAGAAGTTCACCTGCTTTTCTACTAATTTGTAAAATAGGTGGACCAGAGACTCCATAATTGGCAAATAGAATATCCCCTTTATCTTGGGCTACAGTTTTATTGTTTTGTAATATTTCAGCAGTGCCAACAAATTTCACCCCTGCAATTTGTTTGAAGAATGAACCTTCTAGCTTGAGTTGAACCAGAGCGGGGAAGATAGCTGTAATGGTATGACCTAGTTTTTCAGCTAATCCATAGCCGCTGCCATCTGAACCAGTAGAGGGCATGGCTTTACCACCAGCAGCTAAGATGACGCTGTCTCCTATCAACTCCCCGCCTTCCGCGAACTTTACTTTAAAGGTATTAGCCTCTTTGCGAATACTTTCTACATAGGCGTCACAGACAATATTAACTCCTGTTTTATTTAATTCATACATTAATACATCAAGAACGCTTGAGGCCTGATCAGACGTGGGAAAGACTTTTCCAAGATCTTCAACCTTAGGTGCAATACCAAGTTTCTCAAAGAATTCCAGAGTTTCCTGTACAGTAAAACCAGTTAAGGTACTGTAGGCAAAACGGGGATTATTTCCTTGATAGCAGGTAATATCTGCATTTACGTTAGTGAAATTACAGCGCCCATTGCCAGTAGCCAGAATTTTTTTACCGATACGGGGATTTCTCTCCAAAATTGTAACTTTAGCTTCATTTCTTGCGGCAACAATAGCGGCAACCATCCCAGAAGCTCCGCCCCCTATAACAATTACATGCTTTTTCCCAAGAGTCATAACGTATTCAACATCTCCCTCGAAATAGTTCTAAATGTATATTACTCTACTATTCTAGCATAACAATATTTTTCCTTTTTATTACCTAAACCAAGGTGCTAAAAAAAGTGAAATGCATTAATTATTCTATAAACAAAAATTTCTTATTATTAGAGTAGATAAGGAAAATTAACAAAAACTATAATGGATCGATAGAAAATGGAGGAATACTATGTTTTCCTTGTCAAGCGCATTAGCTATGGCAGCTATCCGCGCAGTCTATGGAATAGTAAATTTCACTGCAGCATATTTTATATATAGATACGGGACTGCTGAAGCAGGCTTGCGCATCAATGCAATAGTTGGTTCTATTGGACCAATATTTTTTACAACTGTAACAATTATTGGGTTAACAGGTGCTGCATCTAGCCTTCAGGTACATAAGATTATTATGATAATTATAGGAATGGTATTAATAATCTTAGGAACGAGATAGATTAAAGTGTGGGGTGATGGGAATGGTTAAGACAATTTCATTTAAGATAAATGGAAAGGCATACACGATTGATGGCTCAGCAGACATTAGCCTCTTAAAATATTTAAGAGATTATCTGGGATTGCTAGGAGCCAAGAATGGTTGCAATCAGGGACATTGTGGTACATGTACTGTTATTGTTGATGGGAAGGCAAAAAGAGCCTGCCTACTAAAAATTTTAAAGCTAGATGGAGCATCTATTGAAACAATTGAGATCCTAAGTAAAGATGGGAAATTGCATCCTATTCAGCAGACTTTTATAGAGGAAGGTGCAGTTCAATGTGGTTTTTGTACTCCAGGCATGGTGATGGCGGCAAAAGCTTTGCTAGATGTAAATCAAAATCCAACAGATGATGACATTAAAGATGCACTTAAGTTTAACATTTGTCGCTGTACAGGATATGCCGCTATAATACGAGCCATTAAAAAAGCGGCAGCCATGATGGGGGGAGCTTTTGAAAGTCCTGATAAGGATAGGTTAAAAACAGGCATTGGAGAGTCCCCAGTTAAAAAGGATGCTTATGAAAAGGTGACAGGTAAACCTATTTTTGCAGATGATGTATATTTTGATAAGATGATTTACGGGAAATTACTTTTAAGCGCACACCCCTTTGCCCAAGTAAAAAGCATTGATGCTACTGAAGCGTTAAGGCAGCCAGGGGTTATAAAGGTTTTGACAGCCAAAGATATTCCAGGTAGAAATGGTTTTGGGTTATTAAATCCTCATCAGCCTGTCCTAGCAGAAGAGCTTGTAAGGTATATGGGTGATCCTGTTGCCCTTGTCCTTGCAGAAAACGAGGAACAAGCAGATGAAGCTTTAAAATACATAAATGTAGACTACGAGCCTTTGAAAGGCATATTTTCACCAGAAGATGGAATGAAAGACGATGCTCCACTTATTCATGAAGATGGTAATGTGATGAAACATGTCAAGGTAAGAAAGGGTGATATTGATAATGCTTTTGCAAAGGCGGACATTATCATTGAAGGTATATATACAACCCCAATGGTTGAACACGCCTATCTTGAGACTGAGTCAGCAGTAGCAAAGATGGAAGAGGATGGAACAGTTGTTGTTATGACAGCAAGTCAAGGTTCTCATGCTTTTAGAGAATCCATTTCATCATGCCTAGATATTACCGAGGAAAAGGTACGTGTAGTTTATACACCAGCAGGAGGTGCCTTTGGTGGGAAGGAAGAATGTACAGTCCAAATCCACTGTGCATTAGGTGCTATGCTTACAGGAAGACCTGTAAAAATGACTTTAACAAGACAAGAATCTATGATAATGTCTACAAAACGCCACTGGGAAAAGATGCATTACCGCCATGGCGCAACCTTAGATGGTAAAATATTGGCTATAGAACTTAAAGTTATCGCAGATGCTGGAGCTTACGAATCCCTTAGTCAACCTGTTGTTTTTCGTTCCGCTGTAGTCGGAGCTGGACCATATGATATTCCTAATGTAAAGATAGATTCTTATGGGGTTTATACAAATCATTCACCTGGGGGAGCATTTAGGGGATTTGGTAGTACTCAAGTTGCCTTTGGGGCTGAACAGCAGATGGATAAGGTTGCCAGGGTACTAGGCATAGATCCATTTACTATAAGAAAGATAAACGGTCTAAAAGAAGGAAAAGCCACCATTACTGGGCAGGTCCTAAAGAGCGATGTTGGATATATACAAACCGTTGAGAAAGTCGAGAAGGCTTTGCAAGAATATAAAAACAAGATCCCCGAACCTGGTAGCGGTAAAAGGATAGGTATTGGCATAGCCAGTTCCTATAAAAATGTAGGATTGGGCGCAGGGAAAAAAGATAGGGCAGGAGCAAGTATTGAAATAAGTAAAAATGGAAATGTTTATCTGAAAGTTGGAGCCACCGATATAGGGCAGGGTTCAGATACTGTCCTAACCCAGATGGCTTCAGAGATTACAGGTATCCATTTTAAGGATTTTGTAGTAATATCCAATGATACATCACAAACTATAGATGGTGGTGTAACTACAGCATCAAGACAGACATACATATCAGGGCATGCTGTAATTGGTGCAGCAAACAATTTTAAAAAAGTTATCCAAGGGCTGTTTTTTGATGTCATTGGATTAAAAGAAGGTGACTATCAGTTTATACATGGAGGAATTCACCTAAAGAAAAAAGGAAAATTTAATACCAATGTTGAAAATAATTTTATTAGCTATATAAATCTTGCAAAAATGTCATGGGAGAACAAAGTAGATTTAAAAGCTGATTATATATATACTGCCCCTACAACTTACTCCTTAAGAGAAAGGGCTGATCATCAGGCAAAGGTGCCATTGGAAAAGTATAATATTCATTTTGCATATTGTTTTAACACTCAGGCAGCCGTAGTGGAGGTTGATGAGTCGTCTGGGGAAGTAAAGGTACTTAAAGTTATAGCTGCCCAAGATTTAGGTAAAGCAATCCATCCCCAAAACTGTCACTGTCAGCTAGAGGGAGCAATTGTTATGGGGATTGGTTATGGATTAAGTGAAGAGTTTAAGCTTGTAGATGGTAAAATGATCACAGATAACCTTGCAAAGCTTAAGCTTCCCAAGATAACACATATGCCAGAAATGGAAACTATCCTTGTTGAAGAGGAATCAGATGGTCCATTTGGAGCAAAAGGAATGGGCGAAGTACCTATTAATTCAACAGCACCAGCAATAATTAGTGCTATTTATGATGCAATAGGAGTACGAGTAGAAAATTTACCTGCAACAAAAGAAAAAATATTAGCAGGACATAAATTGGGGACATTCCCAGGCAAGAAAGATAGCTCTAAATAGGGGTGTGTCCTAGTACATTTTAAGGGGGAATTATTAGTGAAAGTAAAATTAAGAGTTAACAATGAATTAATAGAAAGAGATGTTGATCCAAGTATAAGATTGCTAGACTTTTTAAGAGAAACTCTTGACTTGACCGGAACAAAAGAAGGTTGCGGTGCAGGAGAATGTGGAGCCTGTACTGTATTAATTGATGGTAAAGCGGTAAATTCATGCCTTGTACTTGTAGGGCAGTGTGAGGATAAAGAAATAATTACCGTAGAAGGCCTGGCTAAGGGTAAGACTCTTGATCCATTACAGGATGCTTTTGTCAAAGAAGGTGCTGTTCAATGTGGCTATTGCACTCCTGGTATGATTATGTCTGCTAAAGCTCTTCTATTAAAAAACTCCAATCCAACGGAAATGGAAATTAAAAAAGCCATATCTGGTAACCTTTGTAGATGCACAGGATATGTAAAAATAGTTAAAGCCATTCAAACAGCAGTTGAGAATTCCAAGGAGGTATAAAAATGAGTCATCAATGGATAGGTAAACCTGTTGCGAGGCCGGATGCTTTTGGCAAAGTAACTGGTGAAACCAGATACATGTCAGACCTTAAATTACCCGGAATGCTATGGGGTAAAATCCTTAGAAGTCCCTATGCCCATGCTTTAATTAAAAGTATTAATACCGCCAAAGCAAAGGAGGTTGAAGGCGTACATGCAGTAGTTACACATGAGGATGTGCCCGGATTAAATGCTTATGGTGCTATTGTGCAAGATCAACCTGTATTTTGTAAAGATAAGGTAAGATTTATAGGCGATTTTGTAGCTGGAGTGGCAGCAGAAACTAAAGAAATTGCTGATAAGGCATTAGAATTGATTGAAGTAGAATATGAGTTATTACCGGGAGTATTTGATGTGGAAGAAGGGGCAAAAGAGGAAGCCCCCAAGGTTCATGAAGAGGGCAATATCCACCTTATCACAAAGGTTGAAAAGGGAGATTTAGGAGAAGCCTTTAAGAATGCTGATGTGGTTGTAGAAAAGGTTTATCAAACTGCACGGCAAATGCATGCATATTTAGAAACTGAAAGTGGTGTGGCTTTTTTTGATGATAAAGAGAATCTACACATGCTCTGTGGAAGTCAGTATTCCCACAGGGATCAACTTCAATTATCACGAATTTTAGATATGCCCCAAGAAAAAATTATGGTAACAAGTAACCCTGTCGGGGGAGCATTTGGTGGTAAGGATGATCTTACTATTCAGGGTCAGTTATCCATCCTTGCTTTGAAGTCAAAAAGACCTGTAAAAATTGTATATAGCAGAGAAGAATCTGTATTAGTTAGTGGTAAAAAGCATCCAATGAAGATTTATATGAAAACAGGAGCTACCAAAGATGGACTGCTGATTGCCAATGAGGTTAAAATTTATGCCGATACGGGTGCTTATGCAAACCTAGGACGTTCAATCTTAAATGTAGCAGTAGAGAATTGCTGTAGCGCCTATAGAATGCCTAACTTGAAAGTAGAAGGCTTATGTATTTATACAAATAATATGATTAGTAATCCCATGAGGGGATTTGGAGCTAATCAGTCCAATTTTGCCATGGAAACTCAGATGGATATTATCGCCAGGGAAATTGGCATGGATGTCATGGAAATCCGTTTAAAAAATGGGGTTCGTCAAGGTGATGAGGGTGCTTTAGGACATACTTTGACCTCTGCCATGGGGACAATACAGACACTTGAAGCAGTTAAAAATAGTGAGCTGTGGATAGATAAAGATAAATACAAAAATACCCCCACTAAACCCTGGAAAAAAAGAGGAATAGGATTAGCTACTGCAATTAAGGGAGTGGGTTATGGAAGAGGGTTACCTGACTATGCGGCTTGCGACATGACAGTATTAGAAAACGGAAATATTAGAGTCGCGGTAGGTTGCCCAGAGATAGGGCAAGGCAATTCAATTGCTTACGGTCAGATTGCAGCTGAAGCTCTGGGATTTCCTGTAGAAAGGATAGATGTAGTTACAGGGCATAGTCATGCAACACCAGACTCCAGAACATCTACAGCATCAAGATCAATCTATGCTGGAGGAAATGCCATAATACTTGCTGCCGAAAAGATGAAAAAACAACTATCTGAATTTAGTGCTGGCATTAACAGTTCGAAAGCAGAATATTTACTTGAAGAAATGGTTGATCAGGCCCTAAAACACAAAAAGGAATTTTCTGTTCATGGACACTTTGAAGTGCCAATACCTGATAAGGGAATCCCTGGAGCTTACGGATTACCACACCTTGTTTACAGTGCAACAACACACTTAGCCCTAGTGGAAGTTGATATGCATACAGGGCTAGTGGAACTGATAAAGTCTGTATGTGCTTTAGATGCTGGTAAGGTCATAAACATTCAAGGCCTAGAGGGTCAATCAGAAGGCGGAACTGTAATGGGTATGGGATATGCCTTACTTGAAGACATCGAGTTAAATGAAGGAAAGACGGACACCCTTAACTTTAATAAGTATTTAATACCAACATCCTTAGATGTACCTGTTATTGAAACAATACCAGTAGAGGTTACTGAAACAACGGGCCCTTTTGGTGCAAAGGGTGTTGCTGAGGGAGTATGTATTCCAATTTCCCCAGCCATTACTAATGCAATTCATGATGCTATAGGTGCAAGACTTGAGTCCATTCCTGCAACGCTAGAAAGGGTACAGGATGCCTTAAAAATAAACCATTAAATAAGGAGGAGAGACATGGCAAATTTTGAAGTTTATTCGCCCGAAAAGGTTTCTGATCTTATGGAACGTATAAAAATAGCCCCTGCTAATTGTAAGTTCTTAGCTGGGGGGACAGACCTTGTAATCCACATTAGGGAAAAGAAAATATCACCTGAACTTGTAATAGATCTGTCAAGATTACAGGAGCTTCAGTATATAAAAGAAGAAGCAAATGAAATCAAAATTGGTGCAGTTACTAACTTTACTACAATTGAAGAAAGTCCAGTAATTAGAAAATATGCACTATGTTTAGCTCAGGCAGCCGCTGGAGTTGGTTCTGTTCAAATTAGAAATGTTGCTACTATAGGAGGAAATGTTGCAAATGCCTCACCAGCAGCAGACAGCCTTCCTGCTTTGGTTGCCCTAGGAGCAAGCTTAAAAATTCAGGGAGCAAATGGCTCTAGAACAGAAAACATTGAAGATTTTCTAGTTGGGGTAGAAAAGACTACCTTACAGTCAGGGGAATATCTTTCAGAAATAACAATTCCAAAGTATGGTGAAGGCTATAAAAGTGGTTTTGCAAAGCTAGGCAGAAGAAAAGCACTTGCAATTGCAAGGATAAACCTTGCAGTAATTGTTAAATTAGAGGGTGATGTTATCCAGGAAATTCGTATTGGTTTAGGAGCAGTTGGAACTACTGCTTATAGGCCATATGAATCCGAAAAAGCTCTGATAGGCAAGAAATTAAATAACTCTCTAATTGAGGAAATGGCCGAACTTCTTTCAAAGGTTGTGGAAGAAAAGATAGGTGCCAGAGCATCAATGCCCTATAAGAAGGAAGCTATTAAGGGGTTAGTCTTTGATGTGGGAGAGATTCTAAGCAGTTAACCTAATTGCTTAAAACTGAACTCGTTTAGCCAAAGCTGAACGTCGGGGAATTAGACGGAGACTCTACTCCACCTGATTTTAGAGCCCACTTATCATATGGGGGACACTCATAGGTGTGTCCCCTTTCCTTAAGAGAAGTGGGGTACTTAACTCATATGGAATATTTTGGATAAAAATTAGAAATGAAGAGGCTGTGACAAACTTGAGCTTCAAAAAGGCGCTTAGACTAAAATGTTTAGGCGTTTTTTTATGATAGGAATTACCTTCAATATGTGCAGTTTAACAAAACAAATACAGAAATTGAGTGCTTAAAGCATCTACTTTTGTTTATATATGCAAAGGGGATGTTAACGGTAAAAATGAATTAAGAATAAAGTCGAAATATACTGAAAAGAAAAAAATGTTTGACAGGATTACTGAAATATATCTTGAATTTTAATTATAGATAAATAATTTGGAAATTGTTTATTTGATTGCGGCTACTAATGTAGTAGAACTTTTCAAGGGGGTAATGTGATGACTTATACATCTGTTGGAAAAAGCATCTCCAGGTTAGATGGGGCAGCAAAAGTAACCGGAGAAGCAAAATTCACAGGAGACCTATATTTTCCAAATATGCTTTATGCCCAGGTACTTTATAGTACAGTTGCCCATGCTGAGATTATTAAAGTTGATTCAAGTAAAGCATTAAAATTGCCAGGGGTTAAAGCGATAGTTACTCATAAGGATGTACCAAAAAATAAATTTACCTCCACTGGACACCCCTATCCCGATGATACACCTTTAGATAGTCTGATATTAAATGAAAAGGTGCGTTATATAGGTGACCCTGTTGCAGCAATTGTAGCAGTATCAGAGGATATAGCAAAGGAAGCTGTATCATTGATTAATGTGGAGTATAAAGAACTAGAACCAATATTATCAGTTGAAGAAGCAATAATGAAAAATGTTGAAGTTCATGCACAAACAGATAACATTGCAGGAGAAAATTCTTATGAATACGGCAATGTTAATCTTGCTTTTGATAAATCAGACTATGTTTTCGAAGATGAATTTAAAACCCAGATTGTCCAACATTGTCCTATTGAAACCCATGTTTCCATTGCCATTCCTGAGTCAAATGAGCGATTGACAGTATACTCTTCGACTCAAAGTCCATTTACTGTTAGACGCTTATTGTCTAAAGCGTTGGGCATGCCAATAGGAAAAGTTAGAATAGTAAAACCACATGTGGGTGGTGGGTTTGGAAGTAAACAGGATATGTGTCAGGAAGCATTAAACGCATTTCTTGCCATTAAAACAGGTAAGCCAGTTAAGCTAGAAATCACGCGGGAAGATGACATGGTGTCTACGCGAACCAGACATTCTATGTCCTTCAAAATAAAAACAGGATTAAATAAGGAAGGTAAAATACTAGCTAGGCAACTTCAGGCTACTTCGAATACTGGTGCTTATAGTGCCCATGGACATTCGGTTTTATTAAATATATGTAGTGTTTTTCCAGTACTGTATCCTGCGTCAAACCTTAAGTTTGAAGGAACAACTTATTATACTAACCTTCCTATAGCAAGTGCTATGAGGGGTTATGGTATTCCTCAACTAACATATGCAGTAGAATCCCATATTGACAACATAGCCAAAGAAATGAGGCTAGATCCCATTGTTTTTAGACTAAAAAATCTATGCGGCTTAGGTTATACAAACCCTGTTAGTCATGTCAAAATAGAAAGTTTTGGTCTGAAAGATATTATAGAACTGGGAAAAGTAAAATCGGGTTGGGATAAGAAAAGAACTGACTATTTATCAACTAATAGTTATGGGAATATCAAAAAGGGTATAGGTATGGCATGTTTTGCTTATGCGTCATGTACTGCTCCGGAACTGAGTGAAACGTCTGGGGCAGTAGTAAAAATGAATGAGGATGGTTCTGCTGTTTTGTCTATTGGTGCTGCAGATATAGGTCAAGGAACTGATACCATTTTTGCACAGATAGTAGCAGAAGAATTAGGAATAAGCATAGATACCATAAAGGTGATCGCCGTTGATACAGATACTTGTCCGTTTGATCTGGGTGCATATGCATCTAGACAGACATACGTGGGGGCGTCAGCTGTTAAAAAAGCGGCTTCTCATTGTAGGAAGCAAGTATTGGAAATAGCTAGTAAGAAATATGGGTTTTCAACACAGAAGTTAAAAATATTGAAAGGGTATATTTATACTGATAGCAATAAGCAATTGGGTCCTATCTCAGAGGTTGCCATGGAGGCTTTTTATAAAATAGGAGACTCAAAAACAATTTACGGAGAAGCAAGCAATTCCCCTAAAACCAACGCATATTCCTTTGGGGCTAATTTTGTTGAGGTTGAAGTAGATACGACAACAGGAACTGTGAAAATTAATAAAATCTGGGCAATTCATGATTCTGGTAAAATTATTAACCCCCTCTTGGCAGAAGGTCAGGTATATGGCGGTGTATTAATGGGGGTAGCCTATGGGTTATATGAGGAAATGCAAGTTAATACAATGACCGGCAAGGTTTATAATAATAATCTACTAGACTATAAGATACCAACTATAAAAGATGTACCGCCCATTGAGGTGATATTTGTGGAAACTGAGGAACCTTCTTCAGCTTATGGTGAGAAAAGCTTGGGGGAACCGCCTGTTTTACCTACGGCTCCTGCCATTAGAAATGCAATTCTTAATGCCACGGGGTTGGAACTAAATCAGCTTCCAATGACTCCTCAAAGGGTCTTGCAGGGCATTAAACACCAAACCTCTATTGAATTTAAGGTGGTGAAATAATGTACAATTTTTCGAGGTACCTTGAGCCTTTGAGAGTAGCGGATGCTTTAGAATTGGCTCATAAGGAAACCAATCCTGTATTAATAGCTGGCGGAACAGATTTGTTAATAAAAATGCGAGAAAGTAGGCAAGCAGATACTACATTAATAAGCCTAAGTAAAATAAATGATTTGAAAACCATTTATAAACAAAAGGACGGAAGTATTCGGATAGGTTCCATGGCTACATTTAGTCAGATAATGGGAAACACAATAATAAATGAAGAAATTCCTATACTCGCTGTAGCGGCAAAATCTTTAGCAGGACCGCAGATTAGAAATGTTGCAACAATTGGGGGCAACATTTGCAATGGTGCCCCATCAGCTGATAGTGCTCCTAGTTTGCTGGCCTTAAATGGGCAGTTAGAATTTGCAAGCTTGAATGGTATCAGAATCATTTCAATAAATGATTTTTATCTTGGGCCATATAAAACGAGCAAACGGCCTGACGAGATACTTACATCCATTATTATCCGTCCACTAGATAGGTATTTTGGAGGTCATTATATTAAGTTTAGCAGGAGAAAAGCTATGGACATTTCTACCCTTGGGTGTGCTGTTACCTGTGCACTAAATGATGATGGTACTACCATAAAATATTCTAGAATTGCCTTAGGAACAGCAGCACCTACACCAATTAGGTGTGTAGAAGCGGAAAAAATATCTAGGAATAAAACACTTTCAAATAATCTGCTAAAAGAGATAGGTGAAGCAGCTTTAAAAGAAGCAAATCCAAGGACATCTTGGAGAGCTACTAAAGAATTTCGGCAGGCACTTGTTGAAGAATTGGTCCCAAGAGCATTAAGGGTAGCTTATGAACAAGCAAGGGGGTAGGGTAAATTGACAAAAAGAACATTGTCCTTAGTTGTAAATGGGGAGCCACTAAATATAGAAATTGATGTCAGAGAATCCCTGTTAGAAGTTCTTAGAAATAAGTTGTTATTGACAGGTACCAAAAAGGGCTGTGAGGTTGGTGAGTGTGGGGCATGTACAGTTTTAATAGATGGAGAACCAGTAGATTCATGTGTTTATTTAGCTGTTTGGGCAGACGGAAAAGATATAACTACAATTGAAGGATTAGCAAAAGACGGTAAGCTATCTATTTTGCAGGAAAGCTTCATAGAAGCGGGTGCCGTACAATGTGGCTTTTGTACTCCAGGCTTTTTGATGACTGCACATTCATTGTTGCTTAAGAAAGATAACGTCACGGAGGAAGAAATTAAGGAGGCAATGGCAGGTAACTTGTGTAGATGTACAGGGTATCATCAAATTATTGATGGAGTCAAAAAAGCCTCGGCTAGATTAGCGCATAACAACAAATAAGAAGAGATTGTATTTTTGTTTTATTATTCAAGGAGGTATTAAAAATGACTAACCCCTTATTAAACATGCATAATATTACAAAAAAGTTTCCGGGGGTAGTAGCTAATGAGAATGTAAACCTTGAAATATATAGGGGAGAAGTACATGCATTACTTGGTGAAAATGGTGCAGGAAAAAGTACTTTGATGAGTATACTTTCGGGTTTATACAAGGCAGAGGATGGAACCATAGTTATTAATGATAAACAAGTAGTGTTTAATTCCCCGAAGGATTCAATAAAAGCTGGAATAGGTATGGTCCATCAACACTTTAAGCTAGTTGACTGTTTAACGGCTACGGAAAATATTATTTTAGGGTTGAAGCATATACAGCGTTTTTATGATTTAGAGAAACTCCATAATGAGATAGAACAATTTACAGCTAATTATGGATTAAAGGTCGATCCCAGATCTGAGATATGGCAACTATCTGTGGGTGAGCAGCAGAGGGTCGAAATCTTAAAAATGTTATATCGAAAAGTAGAAGTATTAATTCTAGACGAACCTACTGCAGTTTTAACTCCGCAGGAAGTAGAGGAATTGTTCATAACTCTGCGTAAAATGGCAAAGGAAGGCAAGGCAGTTATTGTAATTACCCATAAACTTAATGAAGTGATGAATGTTGCGGATCGGATAACGGTATTAAGACAAGGAAAATCTATTGCAACACTAATGAAGACTCAAACCTCTAAGCAACAATTATCCAATCTCATGGTAGGCCGAGAAGTGTGCCTGACATATGATAAAGATGATAAAGAGATAGGCCCAAAAGTCTTAAGCATACAGAATATAACTGCTTTAAATGATAAAAAGGTGAAAGCTCTCGAAGATTTTTCGTTAGATGTTTACGGTGGAGAAATTATAGGAATTGCCGGAGTTGCAGGAAATGGACAAAGGGAGCTTACAGAAGTAATAGCAGGGTTAAGAACAGTAATCTCAGGAATAATTACAATAGATGACAAAGATTTGACCAATGCAGCACCTAGGAAAATAATAGATTCTGGTGTATCTCTAATTCCAGAGGACAGAATGGGCACAGGGTTAATAGGTAATTTAACTGTTACACAAAATCTTATATTGAAGTGCTTTAACGAAGCTCAGTTTAGCAATAAAGGTTTTTTACACTTAGAATATCTTGCAAACTATTCAACAGAAATAGTAAAAGACTTTGACATTAAAACAGCAGGAATTTATTCTCCTATAAAATTAATGTCTGGGGGTAACCAGCAAAAATTATTATTAGCAAGAGAAATCTCAAAACGGCCTAGATTAATTGTAGCAGCTTATCCATCTCGTGGATTGGATATTGGTGCAACCCAAGCCATTCATAAAATACTATTAAGCCAAAGGTCGGAAGGAACAGCAGTTTTATTAATATCTGAAGATTTGGACGAAATATTTTGTTTGTCCGACCGTATTGCTGTTATGTATGAAGGTAAAATAATGGGGGTAGTTAAACCAAATGAAGCTACTATTGATGATATTGGTCTAATGATGTGTGGGGAGGGGAGAGCGTGTTAGTAAAAGAAAAGGTAAATTTATCGAATTTCATTAGTGTAGAGAAGCGGGCTAAGGTCTCCAAAGTTAGTTTTTTACTAATTCCCCTTATCTCCATTGCCTTGGCATTATTATTTGGTGCAATATTTTTGTGGGCTACGGGGTATAGCCCAATGAAGATTTATATGTTGATGTTTACAGGATCTTTTGGATCATTCTACAACTTCTCAGAAACCATGGTAAAGGCTATTCCTCTAATGTTAACAGGATTAGCAGTATCTCTTGCCTTTAAAATGTCTTTATGGAATATTGGGGCAGAAGGACAGCTATATATGGGTGCGTTTATGGCCGGGGGAGTAGGTTTATTTTTTCCACAGTTACCGGCACCTGTTATGTTAACCTGTATGGTTATCGCAGGCTTTATTGGTGGGGCCTTATGGGGCCTAATACCTGGAATTCTTAAGGCCCTGGTGGGAGTAAATGAGACTATAACCACTCTAATGCTAAATTATGTAGCTATTTTATGGGTTGGGTATTTAGTTTATGGCCCGTGGAAGGATCCGAATGGGTTTATGCCATTCACAAAGGGATTTGAAGAATATGCTTTATTACCTACTCTACCAGGAACTAGAATACACGCTGGTATAACCTTTGCGATAATAATTGCAGTTGTCCTATACATTATTTTTAAAAGAACAACATGGGGGTACCAAATAGGGGTTATAGGTGAATCTCAAAAGGTAGCATCTTATGCAGGAATGAGTATAAAGAAAAATATAGTTTTAGTAATGTTAATAAGTGGCGGAATAGCAGGGATTGCAGGAATGGCAGAAGTATCAGGAATTATTGGAAGGCTACAATATAATATCTCTCCCGGCTATGGTTATACTGCAATTATTGTAGCATGGCTCAGCAGGCTTAATCCTTTTGTAATAATTTTAGTAGCAATATTTTTTGGTGGACTGTTAAATGGAGGATATGCTTTACAAATTGTTGGGTTGCCAGCCGTAATGGTTTCTATGTTGCAGGGAGCTATATTATTTTTCGTGCTAGGAGGAGAAATGTTTACAAGGTATCGCATTAAGCTGGGGAGAGGGGGTCGTAATTAATAATGGATTCTATTTTACTTGTTGCCATTTTTCACGCTGCTATAATATCGGCAACTCCTATTTTATACGCTGCACTTGGGGAAATATTTGCTGAGAGATCAGGTGTAATGAACTTAGGTGTTGAAGGAATGATGCTTGTAGGGGCTGCAACAGGATTCATAGTTGTGGTTAACACTCAGAGCTTAATGCTAGGCACCTTAGTAGCAATATTTGCCGGGCTTTTGTTAGGACTTGTATTTGCCTTTTTAGTGGTTACTTTGCAGGCAAATCAAGTAGTTACCGGATTGGTTCTCACTATATTTGGAACTGGGTTAAGTGGATTTTTGGGAAAACAAGTGATTGGAATGGCAGCTCCTATATCCTATAAAAAAGTCCCAATTCCTTTTCTTTCCGAAATACCATATTTTGGGCATGTTTTTTTTAATCATGATGTCCTAGTATATATTGCATATCTTTTAGTACCGATATGTTGGTTTATAATTTACCGTTCTAGAGCTGGTTTAGAATTAAGATCGGTGGGAGAAAATCCAAGCGCTGCTGACTCGGTAGGTTTAAATGTATTTCGTATAAGATACTTATACATTTGCATTGGGGGAGCTTTCGCGGGACTTGCAGGTGCTTATTTGTCTTTAGCTTATGCACCAGCCTGGGCAGAAAACATGACAGCTGGCAGGGGTTGGATTGCTATTGTGCTGGTCATCTTTGCTACCTGGAACCCGGCTAGAGCTTGGATTGGCGCATTAATATTTGGAGGGGTGGATGTTCTGGGATTTAGGTTGCAAGCAATTGGTATAGAGATGCCATCTTTTTTCGTAAGAATGCTTCCGTATATTTTTACAATTGTAGTCTTAACTTTTATAACTTACAAATCTGAAAAAGCAAAGAATTTAATGCCAAAGGCATTAACCATACCTTATGACCGAGAAGGAAGATGAACTCGTTCAGCCAAAACTAAACATCAAGAAATCAGATGGGGACTCTACTCCACCTGATTTAGAGCCCACTTATAGAAGTGGGGGTCTTAACCCGGATGGAATATTGTGGATAAAAATAGGGAGGTGATGGAGTTTTTAATAATAGCAAACGGTCCTAAAATATGTAAAATAAAAGGAGGATGTTTTGTGAGTAAAAAGATAAGGTTGGTTCTTGTATCTATGCTTATTGTATCGATGTTGTTTGCTAGTGGTTGTGGTGGAGGAGTGCAGGAAGCTAATGATGATAATGATACAGGGGAAGAACAACTAAAAATGGCCTTTATAATGACAGGGCCCGCTACTGACGGAGGTTGGAATACTGCTCACGATAAGGGAAGACTTGGCTTACAAAGTGAATTGCCTAATGTGGAAACAATTTTACTAGAAAATGTTCCCGATGGTGGTGGGGACTCCGAAAGAGTGATGCGTCAGCTTATAGCTGACGGAGTTAAGATAATAGCAGCAACTAGTTACGGTTATTTGGAGACAGTTGAAAAGTTAGCGAAGGAGTTTCCGGACGTTTATTTTCTCCATTGTACTGGAGGGACGGTTTCAGATAATATAACTGCTTACGATATTAGAGAATATCAAGGTACCTATTTGACTGGTATAGTCGCAGGAATGATGACAGAATCTAATATAATTGGTTATGCAGCAGCTCATCCTATTCCATCAGTAGTTAGATCTATAAATGGGTTTGCTATGGGAGTAAAGGCGGTAAATCCTGATGCAAAAGTAAAACTACTTTGGACTAACACCTGGTATGATCCAGCTACGGAAAAAGAAGCTGGCTTAAGTTTAGCGGATGTTGGTGCCGATATTCTAGCTCAATATCAAGACAGTCCTGCTGTTCAACAGGCAGCTGCTGAAAGAGGGTTATATAGTATTGGATACCACTCAGATATGAGACCATTTGCTCCTGATGCAAACCTTACGTCATTTATGTGGAATTGGGCACCCTTTTATATTGAGGAAGCTAAAGCTTATATGGAAGGTACATGGAAAGGACATGCTTATTGGGGAAGTATGGAAGAAGGTGCTGCAGAAATAGCAGAATTAAATGATAAGTTAGTTGGAGAAGAAGTAAATGATCTAGTTGAACAAACTAAACAAAAATTAATATCTGGAGAATTGGAAGTTTTTGCAGGACCAATATTGAATAATGAAGGTGTAGCTGTTGCAGAGGATGGAATGAAATTAACAGATGAAGAGATGTTAAGCATGAATTGGCTTTTGGATAATATTGAAGGTTCCTTATAAGAGCTTATTAGATAAGGAGGTGTAACTAAGTTTAATCTTAGTTACACCTCTCTTATTTAGTGTACTCAGGATAAACATAAAAGGCAGGACATTTACAAATTGTATATTGTTACAAAACCCCTACAGAAAGTTGTCTGAAAAGTGTTTTTTTTTGTAAAAGTAAGCAAAGGCAAATTTTCAATTTATCCCGAATTATTATTACAGAGTGAAGTAACAAGGTAGATAACAAATAAGGAGGAATAAGTATAATGAAGGATCAGTTGTTCGAGAGATTAAGTAATGCCATAGCTGAAGGTGAAGTGGATGATGCTGTCAGTATTGTAAAAGAAGGCTTAGATGCTGGGATACCTCCATTAGAAATCATGGAAAAAGGTGGAACCAAAGGGTTAAAGCTTGTTAGTGAAAGATTTAGTGAAGGAACTGCTTACTTGCCAGAATTAATCCTAGCTGGTGATTCAATGACGGAAATTCTGAAGCTAGTATTAGAGGCACTTGGAGATGAAGCTGCCTCCGAAAGGATGGGCAAGGTAGTGATTGGGCAGGTCAAGGGTGATCTACATGATATTGGTAAAAATGTAGTGTCTGCCTTGCTTTCTGTAAATGGATTTGAAGTATATGACTTAGGGGTAGATGTAGATCCTAAGGACTTTGTAAATAAGGCTGAAGAAGTTGGAGCATCAATTATTGCGTCTTCTACATTATTAACAACTTCCATGCCATACCAGGAAGATATTATTACCTATTTAAAAGATGCAAAGCTACGTGATAAATATTATTGCGTTGTTGGTGGTGGGCCAGTAACACCAGATTGGGCAGAAAAAATTGGAGCAGATGGATATGGTAGAAATGCAACTGATGCAGTAGAACTTTGTAAAAAAATAATGGCATCTAGTAAAGCACCTGGGCAAGAAATAGAAGCAGTAGACCTTGGCAAAGCATAAAAAGTAATAAATTATTAGCAATATAATGTTGAGTCATAATATATCGATAAGAGGGGGAAGGCAAATGTCAGTTAGAATTAACAAAATTATGAATAGCCTAGATAAAGCTTATTCAGGTCCTGTTTGCACAGTTAAAGAATGGGATACTAAGGTTATACCTAGGACAATTAAGGCTAAACTAAAAGAACATGGATTAGAAAAAACTCTTGATATGGAAAACCCAATAAACTGTGACGATGAGCTTGCAGACCGCTTTTTTAAAGCAG
The DNA here is from genome assembly GCA_001515945.1 of Desulfitibacter sp. BRH_c19. Lineage (NCBI taxonomy): Bacteria > Bacillati > Bacillota > Clostridia > Neomoorellales > Desulfitibacteraceae > Desulfitibacter > Desulfitibacter sp. BRH_c19. Next base: position 666 of record LOER01000013.1, on the reverse strand, counting down.
GTTACGAATTAGCTCTTGAAATGGGTTTGCTTTGCACAGATACAGAACGTATTATCAAAATAACTGAACAGGAACTCCAGGAAACACTACGAGAATACCCTGAAGAAATAAAGTTTGGACGTGGGAAAGACCAAGTTGTTATGAGACCTAGGAGACCCGAATCTACTGTGGAGCCAATTGTATGTGCATCCCTAGGAATTGTGGTTTCTGAAGAATTATATGTACCAATTACAGAAGGCCTGATTAAATATCCTAAGTTAGTAGACGTTTTACATGGACCTACATTAGCAACAGTATACGGCAAAAAAATTAGATCTGGAACACCTTATGAAACATTAATGGGCAGATATGAAGCAGAACTTAGAAGACAAGCCACATATAGAGCCGAAAGGCCTGGAATTGGCCATACAGGAATTGCTGGTGCAGTGACACATTATGGTCATCTTGGTGGAGCAGCATTTTTCCCTGGTGAAGGAAATAATACAATGTCATTGTGCCCGGTGGAATTAAAAGCATCTATGAGTAACTTCCATAGGATTGTTATGGGAATAAACTGTGGCCACAACATAAGAGCAGGCGGTTTCTCCTATATAGGTGGTTATGCTGGTCCAGCTGAAGGAGCTGTTCTTGCAAATATTGCTACAGATTTATTGCTACCAGTTATAT